>JAEYTM010000055.1 GCA_023434015.1 Pseudomonadota bacterium
CGCCACCAGCCGAACGGCGCGTAGCCGCGCCGGGTGACGATCGCCAGCATGGCCTTGATCACCACGATGGCGGTGATCATCGAGACGACGAAGCCGAGCGCGATGATCCACGCCTGATCGACGTCGATCTGACCGCGGCTCTGCCAGGCGTCGACCGCGAAGGCCCCGGCCATGGTCGGGATCGCGAGGAAGAACGAGAACTCCGCCGCCGCGCGCTTCTCCACCCCCAGCAGCATCGAGCCGACGATGGTCGCGCCCGAGCGCGAGACGCCGGGCACGACCGCCAGGCACTGGAACAGGCCGATGCCCAGCGAGGTCTTCAGCGGCAGCTCCATCGGGTCGGTGCGGGTCGGCGCCGGGGCGAACCGGTCGATCAGCAGCAGCACCACGCCGCCGACGATCAGCGAGACGCAGATGATCTGCGGGCTTTCGAACAGCACCGTCTTGATGAGGCCGTGCAGCAGGACGCCGACGATGGCGGCCGGCAGGAAGGCGGTCAGCACGCTGATCGCGAAGGCCTGGGCGCGGCGGTCGCGCGGCAGGCTCAGCAGCACGTTCCAGAGCTTGCTGAAATAGAGCGCCACCACGGCCAGGATGGCGCCGAGCTGGATCATCACCGCGAAGGTGTCCCAGAAGCCGTCCGGCAGGCCGAGCGCCATCTTGGCCAGCAGGAGGTGGCCCGTGGAGGAGACCGGGATGAACTCGGTCAGCCCTTCAATGATTCCCAGGATGACGGCGTAGACCCAGTCCGACACGGCGACAGAACTCCAGAAGGCGGCGGTCGCCAAGGGCGCGCACTATGGTGAACATGGGGTTCATCTCAAAATTGGACTAAATGCCCCGGCGCACATGGGCGCTGAAGTCGCTGTATCGATTTCCTGGATTATATAGTCCCGAAATTATATCATCGTCTTTTCGAGCCTGCGTCGGTCGCCTAAACGGGCGGCCGGAAGGAGCCTCGACCATGGCCGAGCGCATGCTGAAGTTCACCGTTACGCCTCGGGCGACACCGGCCAAGCGGCCGGCGGAAGCGCGCACCGGCGACTTCCACGAAATTTATGCGGAGTTCATCGACGCCAAGGCACGCGAGCAGGCCTCGCGCTGTTCGCAGTGCGGCGTGCCGTTCTGTCAGACCCACTGTCCGCTGCACAACAACATCCCCGACTGGCTGCGGATGACCGCCGAGGGCCGGCTGCAGGAAGCCTACGCCCTGTCGCAGGCGACCAATTCCATGCCGGAGATCTGCGGCCGCATCTGCCCGCAGGACCGCCTGTGCGAGGGCAACTGCGTCATCGAACAGGCCGGGTTCGAGACCGTCACCATCGGCTCGGTCGAGAAGTACCTGAGCGACAAGGCGTGGGAGGAGGGCTGGGTCCAGCCGCTGGCGCCTGGCCCCGCGCGCGGCCAGTCCGTCGGGATCATCGGCGCCGGCCCCGCCGGCCTCGCCGCGGCCGAGCGCCTGCGCGAGATGGGCTACGCCGTCACCGTCTACGACCGGCACGACCGCGCCGGCGGCCTGCTGATCTACGGCATCCCCGGCTTCAAGCTGGAGAAGGACGTGGTGGCGCGCCGCACCGAGCGGCTGGCCGCCGGCGGCATCGAATTCCGCCTGAACTTCGAGGTCGGGCGTGACGCCACCCTGGCCGAGCTGCGCCAGCGGCACGACAGCGTGCTGGTCGCCACCGGCGTCTACAAGGCCCGCGACCTGGCCGTCCCAGGCGCGGGCTCGGCCGGCGTCGTGCCCGCCCTGGACTACCTGATCGCCTCCAACCGGCAGGGCCTGGGCGATGCGGTCCCGGCCTATGACAGCGGCGAGCTGAACGCCGGCGGCAAGCATGTGGTCGTGGTCGGCGGCGGCGACACCGCCATGGACTGCGTCCGCACGGCGATCCGCCAGGGCGCCGCCTCGGTCACCTGTCTCTATCGCCGCGACCGGGCCAACATGCCCGGTTCGGTGCGCGAGGTCGGTCACGCCGAGGAAGAGGGCGTGACCTTCGAATGGCTGGCCGCGCCGCGCTCGGTGACCGGCGAGGCGCTGAAGGCGGCCGGCGTCCGCGCCGCGCGCATGCGCCTGGGCCCGCCCGACGCCTCCGGCCGCCAGAGCCCGGAAGAGGTCGAAGGCGCCGATTTCGACCTGAAGGCCGACCTGGTGATCAAGGCCTTGGGCTTCGATCCCGAGGACCTGCCGCAGGCCTTCGCCGCGCCGGAGCTGGCGGTCAGCCGCTGGGGCACGCTGAAGGCCGACTTCCGCACCATGCAGACCTCCATCCCGGGCGTGTTCGCCGCCGGCGACATCGTCCGCGGCGCCAGCCTGGTGGTGTGGGCGATCCGCGACGGTCGCGACGCCGCCGAAGCCATGCACCGTTACCTCTCAGCCCACGCCAGCGCCGACGCGCTGATCGCCGCGGAGTGAGCCCCATGACCGACCTGCATTCCGAATCCGGCGACGAACTGCTGGCCCGTTACGAGGCCGACCGCGCCACCCTACTCGAGGCCAACGGCGGCTACGACATCACCGCCCAGCACGACGCCTGCGGCGTGGGCCTGGTCTGCGCCATCGACGGCAAGCCGCGCCGCGAGGTCGTCGAACTGGCGATCCGCGCGCTGAAGGCCATCTGGCACCGCGGGGCGGTCGACGCCGACGGCAAGACTGGCGACGGCGCCGGCGTGCTGCTGAGCGTGCCGCAGGACTTCTTCGCCGACCAGGTCGAGCGCATCGGCCACAAGCTGCGCCCGGGCCCGATCGCCGTCGGCCAGGTGTTCCTGCCGCGCACCGATCTGTCGGCCCAGGAAGCCGCCCGGACCATCGTCGAGGCGGAGGCGCTGCGCTTCGGCTTCTACATCTACGGCTGGCGGCAGGTGCCGACCGACAACCGGGTGATCGGCGAGAAGGCCAACGCCACCCGCCCCGAGATCGAACAGATCATGCTCTCGCCCCCGCCGGGGCTGGAGGGCGAGGCGCTGGAGCGCGCCCTGTTCCTCTGCCGGCGCCGGATCGAGAAGCGCGTGGCCGCGGCCAACATCCAGCACTTCTACATCTGCTCGCTGTCAGCCAAGTCGCTGATCTACAAGGGCATGTTCCTCGCCGAGCACATCGACGAGTTCTATCCCGACCTGACCGACGCCCGGTTCACGGCGGCGGTGGCGGTGTTCCACCAGCGCTATTCGACCAACACCTTCCCGGAATGGCGGCTGGCCCAGCCGTTCCGGATGCTGGCCCACAACGGCGAGATCAACACGCTGAAGGGCAACGTCAACTGGATGAAGAGCCACGAGATCCGCATGGCCGCCTCGGCCTTCGGAGACGTCGGCGACGACATCAAGCCGGTGATCCAGCCCGGCGGCTCGGACTCCGCGGCGCTCGACAACACCTTCGAGGTGCTGGTCCGCGCCGGCCGCGACGCGCCGATGGCCAAGACCCTGCTGATCCCCGAGGCGTGGAACGCGCGCACGGACGAGCAGATCAAGCCGGCTCATCGCGCGCTCTATTCCTATTCCAACTCGGTGATGGAGCCCTGGGACGGGCCGGCCGCCATCTGCGCCACCGACGGCCGCTGGGTCGTCGCCGGCAAGGATCGCAGCGGCCTTCGCCCGCTGCGCGTGGCCTATACCGACGACGGCCTGCTGATCGTCGGTTCCGAAGCCGGCATGTGCCGGGTCGAGGAAGCCCGCATCGTCCGCAAGACCCACATCTCGCCCGGCCGCATGCTGGCGGTCGATCTGGTCGAGGGCCAGCTCTACGGCGAGGAGGAGATCATCGACCGCCTCGCCGCCCAGCACCCCTACGACCGCTGGCTCGGCAACATCGTCGAGCTGGAGGATCGCATCGGCCCCGGGCCGGAGCTGCGCCTGTGGACCCGCGAGGAACTGGTCCGCCGGCAGGCCGCCAGCGGCCTCAGCCTCGAGGACCTGGAGATGATCCTCGCCCCCATGGTCGAGGAGGCCAAGGAGGCGGTCGGCTCGATGGGCGACGACACGCCGCTCGCCGTGCTGTCGAAGGAATACCGGCCGCTCAGCCACTACTTCCGGCAGAACTTCAGCCAGGTGACCAACCCGCCGATCGACTCGCTGCGCGAGACCGGCGTCATGAGCCTGAAGACCCGGTTCAAGAACCTGGGCAACATCCTGGCCGAGGACGAGACCCAGACCGACGTGTTCGTGCTGGACTCGCCGGTGCTGACCAGCGGCATGTACGACCGCCTCGGCGAGGCCATCGGCGAAAAGAACATCGCCGTCATCGACTGCACCATGCCGATCCCGGCGGCGGAATCGCGCCCCGGCGACGCCCTGCGCGCCAATCTCGACCGCGTGCGGGCGGAGGCGGAGGACGCGGCGCTGCGCGGCTGTTCGACCATCGTCCTGTCGGACCTGGCGACTGGCCCCGACCGCGTCGGCCTGCCGATGATCCTGGCCACCGGCGGCGTCCACGCCTGGCTGGTGGGCAAGGGCCTGCGATCCTACGTCTCGATCATCGTCCGCTCGGCCGAGTGCCTGGACACCCATTACTTCGCCGTCCTGGTCGGCGTCGGCGCCACGGCGGTGAACGCCTATCTGGCGCAGGAAAGCTTCCTGGACCGCATGGAGCGCGGCCTGACCGGGGAGCTGACGCTCCGCGAGCTGTGCCTGAACTTCAAGAAGGCCATCGAGACCGGCCTGCTGAAGATCATCTCCAAGATGGGCATCTCGGTGATCTCGTCCTACCGCGGCGGGCTGAACTTCGAGGCCGTCGGCCTGTCGCGCGCCCTGGTGGCGGAGTTCTTCCCGGGCATGCCCTCGCGCATCTCCGGCATCGGCCTGGCGGGCATCGAGGCCAAGGCGGTCGACCTGCACCGCCGCGCCTGGGACCCGGCGGCGCTGAGCCTACCGGTCGGCGGTTTCTACAAATCGCGCCGCGCGGGCGAGAGCCACGCCTTCGATGCGCGCATGATGCACACCCTGCAGTCGGCCTGCGACCGTGGCGACTACGGGATCTACAAGCGCTTCTCCGAAGGCATGCGCCGCCTGCCGACCATCCAGCTTCGCGACCTGCTGGACTGGCGGCCCGAGGCCGGCGCCGTGCCGCTGGACGAGGTCGAGAGCGTCAACGAGATCCGCAAGCGGTTCCTGACGCCCGGCATGAGCATGGGCGCGCTGAGCCCCGAGGCGCACGGCGCGCTGAACATCGCCATGAACCGGATCGGCGCGAAGTCGGTGTCCGGCGAGGGCGGCGAGGATTCGGCCCGCTACAAGCCGCTGCCGAACGGCGACAATCCGAACTCGGCGGTCAAGCAGATCGCCTCGGGCCGCTTCGGGGTCACGGCCGAGTACCTGAACGAATGCCGCGAGATCGAGATCAAGGTGAGCCAGGGCGCCAAGCCCGGCGAGGGCGGCCAGCTGCCCGGCTTCAAGGTCACCGAGCTGATCGCGCGGCTGCGCCACGCCACGCCGGGGGTGATGCTGATCAGCCCGCCGCCGCACCACGACATCTATTCGATCGAGGACCTCGCCCAGCTCATCTACGACCTGAAGCAGATCAACCCCGAGGCGCGGGTGACCGTGAAGCTGGTCGCCATGACCGGCATCGGGGCGATCGCCGCGGGCGTGGCCAAGGCCAAGGCTGACGTGATCCTGATCTCCGGCAACGTCGGCGGCACGGGCGCGTCGCCCCAGACCTCGATCAAGTACGCCGGCGGCCCGTGGGAGATGGGCCTGTCCGAGGCCAACCAGGTCCTGACCCTGAACAACCTGCGCCACTCGGTGCGGCTGCGCACGGACGGCGGCATCCGCACCGGCCGCGACGTGGTCATCGCCGCCATGCTGGGCGCCGAGGAGTTCGGCATCGGCACCGCCAGCCTGATCGCCATGGGCTGCATCATGGTGCGCCAGTGCCACTCCAACACCTGCCCGGTCGGCGTCTGCACCCAGGACGAGGCGCTGCGCGCCAAGTTCACCGGCACGCCGGACAAGGTCATCAACCTGTTCACCTTCATCGCCGAGGAAGTGCGCGAGATCCTCGCCGAGCTGGGCGTGCGCTCGCTGCAGGAGATCGTCGGCCGCACCGACCTGCTGACCCAGGTGTCGCGCGGCGGCGAGCACCTCGACGACCTCGACCTCAACCCGCTGCTGGTGAAGGCCGACCCGGGCGGCAACAAGCCCTACTGCACCGTCAAGGGCCGCAACGAGGTGCCCGACACCCTCGACGCCCAGATCGTCCGTGACGCCGCGCCGATGCTGGAACGCGGTGAGAAGATGCAGCTCACCTACACGGTGCAGAACACCGCCCGCGGGATCGGGGCGCGGACCTCGTCGCACATCGTGCGCAAGTTCGGCATGACGGGCCTCGCGCCCGGCCACCTGACCGTTCAGCTCAAGGGCTCGGCCGGCCAGAGCCTCGGCGCCTTCGCGGTCCAGGGGCTGCGCCTGGAGCTGACCGGCGAGGCCAACGATTATGTCGGCAAGGGCCTGTCGGGGGCGACCATCGTCATCCGCCCGTCCGGCCACCTGGCCCAGCCGCAGACCAACGCGATCATCGGCAACACCGTGCTCTACGGGGCCACCTCCGGCCGGCTGTTCGCCGCCGGCCTGGCGGGCGAGCGCTTCGCGGTCCGCAACTCGGGCGCGGTCGCGGTGGTTGAGGGCTGCGGGGCCAACGGCCTGGAATACATGACCGGCGGCACAGCGGTGATCCTCGGCCGCGTCGGCTTCAACTTCGCGGCCGGCATGACCGGCGGCATGGCCTTCGTCTACGACGCCGACGACACCTTCAGCCGCTCGCTGAACCCGGAAAGCGTGGTGGTCTGCCGGGTCGCCTCGGCGCACTGGGCCGGCGTGCTGCGGGACCTGGTGGAGGAGCACGCGCGCGAGACCGGCTCGGCCCTGGCGCTCGACATGCTGCGCAACTGGGACCGCAGCCGGGACCGCTTCTGGCAGGTCTGCCCGAAGGAGATGGTCGGCCGCATCGACCACGCCCTGGAGGCCGAGGAGGCGGTCCACCGGCGGGCGTGAGGCGTTGAGAGTCGTTAGCGCTGGCTTGTCGCCGCCGCGGAGCTAACTTCCGCGGCGATGACCGCGCCGCATGGACTGAGCCCCGCCGAGACCGCCGCCCTGACCCGCAGGGTGACGCTGCTGTCGGTCGCCACCGCCACGGTGCTGGTGACGCTGAAGACGGGGGTGTGGTTCGTCTCGGGGTCGGTCGCGCTGCTGGCTTCGGCGGCGGATTCCGGCCTCGACCTGCTGGCGTCGCTGGTGACCTTCTTCGCCGTCCGCTACGCCGCTGCGCCGCCGGACGCCGAGCATCGCTTCGGCCACGGCAAGGCGGAGGCCTTCGCCAGCTTGATGCAGGGCGGGCTGGTGTTCGCCTCGGCCGCCCTGATCGGGCAGGAGGCCATCCGCCGGATGCTCGATCCCCAGCCCCTGGCCCAGGAGGGCTGGGCGATCGCGGTGATGGTGATCTCCACCGCCCTGACCCTGCTGCTGATCACCGCCCAGACCCGGGTGCTGCGCCAGACCTCCTCGGTGGCCGTCGCCGGCGACCGGGCCCATTATGCCTCGGACCTGGCGTCCAATGTGGTCGCCCTCATCGGCCTCGCCGCCACGGCGTGGCTGGGGATCGCCGGCCTGGACGCCGCCGCCGCCCTGGTGATCGCGGCCCTGCTGCTGTGGGGCGCCATCGGGGTGTTCCGCGAGGCCGCCGGCCAGCTTATGGATCGCGAACTGCCGGACGAGGCCCGCGCGACCATCGTGCGGCTGGTGACCGAGGACGGCCGGCTCAGCGACGTGCACCAGCTGCGCACCCGCGCCTCGGGCCCCTATATCCATATCCAGATGCACGTTGACATGGACCCCGCCCTGAGCCTGGAGGCGGCGCACCGGGCCATAGTCGAGGCCGAGACCCGCCTGCTCGCCGTCTTCCCGTCGGCGGACATCATCATCCACCCCGACCCCCGCGGCCGGGCCGAGCCGCACGGCGGCGCCTTCGCCGAACCGCAGCAACGTCAGATGCAGTCCCAGTCGCAATCCCAGGCGCAGTAAACGGGGCCTTAACGGCTGTGGCGTCTGTTGGCGGCTCGGTCGATTCGCTTGGAATCCCGATGAGGATCGCGCGTTAAGCCGACATGACCGTCGAACGGACCCTGCACCATTTTCCCCTCGACCCGGCCTCGCGTCAGGTCCGTCTGGCGCTGGGCGAGAAACGCCTGCCGTACCAGGACGTCCAGGTCCGCTATTGGGAGCGGCCGAAGGCGCTGACCGAGCTCAACCCGTCGGGCCTGACACCGGTGCTGGTCGAGGTGCGAGACGGCGCGCCGCTGGTGCTGTGCGAGAGCCGGGCGATTCTGGCCCACCTTGAGGAGACGGCCGGGGAGCCGGCCCTGCTCGGCCGCGATCCGGCGGAGCGCGCCGAGGCGCGGCGGCTGCTGCAATGGTTCGACCGCAAGTTCGAGTTCGAGGCCGGCGGCTATATCCTGCACGAGAAGATGGAGAAGCGGCTGCTGGGCCTGGGGGCGCCGGAGCTGGCCAACCTGCGCCAGGGCCGCGAGGGGCTGCGGGTGCATCTGCACTACATCGAGAGTCTGCTGCAGCCGCGCGAATGGCTGGCCGGCAAACGCCTGTCGCTGGCGGATTTCGCCGCCGCCTCCCACCTGTCGGTCATCGACTATTTCGGCGACGTGCCCTGGGCGGACTTCCCCGCGGTGAAGACCTGGTACATGAAGCTGAAATCCCGGCCGTGTTTCCGGCCGCTGCTGCTGGACCGCTGGCCGGGGCTGACGCCCGCCAGGCATTATGACGATCTCGACTTCTGACCGCCCCGAAGACCTGATCCGCGCCGAGGCCCTGGCGCTCGGTTTCGACCTCTGCCGCTTCACCGATCTCGACGACGCCTGGCCGGCGGCGGCCCGGCTCGGCGAATTCCTCGAAGCCGGCCGGCACGGCGAGATGGCCTGGATGGCCGAGACCGCGGCGCGGCGGGCGCACCCGCGGGCCATGTGGGACGGCGCGCGCTCGGCCATCGTCCTGGGCGTCAACTACGGTCCCGACGCCGACCCCCTGGCGGTGCTGGCCGACCCGACCCGCGCCGCGATCAGCGTCTACGCCCGCGGCGACGACTACCACGACCTGGTCAAGAGCCGGCTGAAGGCCCTGGCCCGCTGGCTGCAGCCGCGGTTCGGCGGCGAGTTGAAGGTGTTCGTCGACACTGCGCCGCTGCTGGAAAAGCCGCTGGCCGAGCGCGCGGGGGCTGGCTGGCAGGGCCGCCACACCAACCTGGTCAGCCGCGAGTTCGGCTCCTGGCTATTCCTGGGCTCGATCCTCACCAGCCTGGAGCTGACGCCCGACCCGCCGGAGCCGATGAACTGCGGGTCGTGCCGGGCCTGCCTGGAGGTCTGTCCGACCGACGCCTTCCCCGCGCCGTTCCAGCTCGATGCGCGGCGCTGCATCTCCTACCTGACCATCGAGCTGAAGGGACCGATCCCGCGCGAGTTCCGGCCGGCGCTGGGCAACCGCATCTACGGCTGCGACGACTGCCTGGCGGTCTGTCCCTGGAACAAGTTCGCGCAGGTGGCGCGCGAGCAGAGGCTGGCCGCCCGAGAGGCGCTGCGGGCGCCGTCGCTGGCGGAGCTGTCGCGTCTGGACGAAGCGGCCTTCCGCGCCCTGTTCTCCAAGAGCCCGGTCAAGCGGATCGGCCGCGACCGCTTCCTGCGCAACGTGCTCTACGCCATCGGCAATTCGGGAGATCCGGCGCTGATCGCGGAGATCATGCCGCTCCTGGAGGAGCCGTCGCCCCTGGTGCGCGGCGCGGCGGTCTGGGCCCTGTCGCGCCTGCTGCCGGCCGACAGCTTCGCCGCCCTACGGGCGCGGCTCGGGCCGCTGGAGGCCGACGCGGTGGTGCTGGCGGAGTGGGATATGCCTTCTCCCGCAAGGGGAGAGGAATCGGTCAGAAGCTGACGGGCGCCAGGTCCTTCAGGCGCGGCAGAATCTTGTCCTTGTCGGACAGGATGGCCTCGCCGGAAATCCGCCAGTCGATGGCCAGGTCCGGGTCGTTCCAGATCACCCCGCCCTCGGTCTGCGGCGCATAGAGGCCATCGACCTTGTAGGCCAGCTCGCAGTCGTCGGTGAGGGTGGCGTAGCCGTGGGCGAAACCGCGCGGCACGAAGATCTGCTCGCCCCGCTCGGCGGTCAGTTCGGCGCCGACCCACTGGCCGAAGGTGGCCGAACCTGGGCGGATGTCTACGGCGACGTCGTAGATCGCGCCGCGCAGCACGCGGACCAGCTTGGCCTGGGCGTGGGGGGCGGTCTGGAAATGCAGGCCGCGCACCGTGCCGGCGCGGGCGCTGAACGCCTGGTTGTCCTGCACGAAGTCGGCGTCGACCCCGGCTTCGGCCATCGCCCGGCGGCTCCAGGTCTCGGAGAACCAGCCGCGCGCATCGCCATGGCGCTTGGGCGTGATAAGCAGGACGTCGGGGAGCGAAAGCGGCGTGATCGTCGTCATGATGTTCCAGGCGTTCGGAGCAGCCATCGCATGGCGCAGCACGTAAGCGAAGACAAGCGCCAAGCGCCGGCGATCACCGTGGCGGTGGTCGCCTACAACTCCGGCCCGACCCTGTCCGCCTGCCTGGAAAGCCTGACCCGGCAGAGTTTCAGCGACTTCGAGACCCTGGTTATCGACAACGCCTCGCCCGATCCGGCGGACGCGGCGACGGCGCGCCGGTTCCCCGCCGTGCGGCTGGTGGAGAACGCCGACAATCTCGGTTTCGCCGGGGCGGTGAACCAGGCGGCGCGGCTGGGCCGGGGCCGCTGGCTGGTGCTGCTCAACCCCGACGCCTACGCCGATCCCGACTGGCTGGCGCAGCTGATGGCGGCGGCGACGCGCCATCCGCAGGCGCGCGTCTTCACCTCCCGCCAGTTGATGGCCGACGATCCCGGCGTGCTGGATGGGCTGGGCGATGTGATGTCGGGCTACGGCATCCCCTATCGCGGCGGCTACCTTCGACCCGATCCGGGGGACACCGCGGAGGGCGAGGTCTTCTCGCCCTGCGGGGCCTCGATGATGATCGACCGGGCGCTGTTCCTGGAGATGGGCGGCTTCGACGAGCAGTTCTTCTGCTACTGCGAGGATGTCGACCTCGGCTACCGGCTGCAGCTCGCCGGCGCGCCGACCCTGCTGGTCCCGCGCGCGGTGATCCGACACGAGGGCTCGGCCTCCAGTGGCGGGCGCAAGTCGGAGTTCGCGGTTTTCCACGGCACCCGAAACCGCTTCTGGGTGGTCTACAAGGACACCCCCGCCGTGCTGCTGCCGCTGGTCCTGCCGCTGCATCTGGCGGCGGTGGCCTATATCTCGGCGCGCCGGCCTAACTGGCCGCACATCCCGATCGTCTGGCGGGCCTTCCTGGCGTCGCTGAGGGGCCTGCCGCAGGTGCTGCGCTCGCGCCGGCGGGTGCAACAGGGCCGCCGGATTTCCGCCGCCGAGCTGGTGCGGACCATGACCTGGGACCCGCGCGACCTCACCGGCCGCCGCGCGGTGGTGCGGCCGCTCAGGGCTCCGACGCCGTCGACCACTCGACAAGCCGGCGCATGAAGGCGGCGCCGCGCTGCATCTGAGCCAGCTCGACGTATTCGTCCGGCTGGTGCGCCTGTTCGATCGACCCAGGCCCGCAGATCACCGTCGAGAAGCCTGCCTGCTGGAACTGGCCGGCCTCGGCTGCGAAGGCCACCGCGCGGGGCGGGCCGTTGTCGCCGGCCAGCCGGCGGGCGAAGGCCTCGGCGATCCCATCCGGCTCCGGCGACAGGGCCGGCGTGCTGGAGCGCCGTGTCACCTCCACCCCGGCCTCCGGCGCGCGGGCCTTCAGGGTGCGGTCCAGGGCGTCGGCCTCGGCGAAGAAGGGGGCGAGGATCGCCTCCGGGTCGAGGCCCGGCGGGAAGCGCAGATCGAACAGGAAGGTGCACTCGCGAGCCAGGATGTTGCCTGCGGTGCCGCCGTGGACAACGCCGATGGTCAGGGTCGCGCCCTTCGGCGTGAATGGCGAGGCGGGGTCGGCCTCGCGCTCCAGCCGCTCGGACAGGGCGGTCAGCGAGCCCATCAGCTTCACCGCCTCCATGATCGCCGAGACGCCGAGCTGGGTCTGGCTGGAGTGGGCCTCGCGGCCGGTGACCCGGACGGTGAAGGTGGCGATGCCCTTGTGGCCGTTCACCGCTTCCATGCGCGTCGGCTCGCCGACCACCACCAGGGCCGGGCGCGGCAGCTCGCGGCGGATCACCTCGATCATCGCGGGCGAGCCCAGGCAGCCGATCTCCTCGTCGTAGGAGAAGGCCAGGTGCACCGGCCGGCGGGCGCTGACCGCCAGTTCCGGGACGGCGGCGAGCGCCAGGGCCAGGAAGCCCTTCATGTCGCAGGTCCCGCGCCCGTAGAGCCGGCCGTCGCGCTCGACCAGGACGAAGGGGTCGCTGGACCAGGGCTGGCCGTCGACCGGCACCACGTCGGTATGGCCGGACAGCACCACCCCGCCTTCGGCGGCCGGGCCGAGGCTGGCGATCAGGTTCGACTTGCTGCCGTCGGCGTTCGGCACCCGGCGGTGCGGCACGCCATACCCGTCGAGGAAGGCCTCGACCCACTCGATCAGCGCCATGTTAGACAGCCGCGAGGTGGTGTCGAAGCCGACCAGCGTCTTCAGGATGTCGAGGGCGGCGGGCGTGAGATCGGTGGCGGCCATGGGTCAGCCATAGACCGCACGGCCCATCGCCTCAAAGGAAAGGCGCGCCCGGAGCCGCCGACCGGGCGCGATCGCCTGCGCGCGAGGCGCTCAGCCCTGCTGGATGCGGCCCGGGCCCGGCAGGACGTCGATCAGTTCGATGCGGAAGATCAGCGCCGAACCGGGCGGAATGCGCGGGGTGCCGTCGGCGCCGTAGCCCAGCTCGGGCGGGATGTAGAGAATCCACTCGTCGCCCGGCCGCATGAGCTGCAGCGCTTCCTGCCAGCCGAGCACCAGCCGCCTCAGCTCCATGGCCGACGGCTGGCCGCGTTCGTAGGAGCTGTCGAACACCGTGCCATCGATAAGCTTGCCCTCGTAGTGCACCTTCACCTCGTCGGTGAGCTGCGGGCGCAGGCCGGTTTCCGGGCCCGAGCGGACGACCTTGTACTGCAGGCCGTTGGGCAGGCTCTCGACGCCCGGCTCGGCGGCGTTCTGGGCCAGGAACGCCTTGGCGGCCTCGCTCTGGTCCGGGACGGACGGACCGGGCTGGCAGGCGGCCAGCGCCAGGGCTGCGGCGGCGATGGTCAGGATGCGGATCATGGTCAGACAGCTCTCGGGGGGTAGCCGCTCTCGCGCAGCGCATCCATGATTTCCTGGGTGTGCTGGGCGTCGCGGGTTTCGATCATGATGTCGAACTCGGCGCCCTTGGCGGGGACGTCGAGGGCGAGGCGGTTGTGGGCCACCTCAATGATGTTGGCGCCCATCTGGCCGATCACAGCCGAGACCGTGGCCAGCAGGCCGGGACGGTCGTCGCCGATGATCCGCAGACTGACCAGCCGCTGGTCCCGGACCAGCTCACGGGTCAGGACGGAGGCCAGCAGGCGCGTGTCGATGTTGCCGCCGGTCAGGATCAGCCCGGCCTTCTTGCCGCGGAACTTCTCGGGGAAGGCCAGCAGCGCGGCGAGCGAGGCCGCGCCGGCGCCCTCGGCGACGGTCTTCTCGACGTTGCAGTAGAGCGCCACCGCCCGCTCCAGGAAGGGCTCCTCGAGCAGCACCACCTCGTCGATCAGCGGCCGGGCGACGCCATAGCTGATGTCGCCGACCTGTTTGACGGCGATGCCCTCGGCGATGGTCGCGCCGCCGGTGGCCACCCCGGCGTTCACCCCGCGCATGCGGGCGGTGAAGGACGGGTACATGGCGGGCTCCAGCCCGACGACGCGGATGGCCGGATTGACGTGCTTGGCGGCCGTGGCCATGCCGGCGATCAGCCCGCCGCCGCCGATCGGCACCGGCAGGACCTCCAGGTCCGGGGCGTCCTCCAGCATCTCCAGCGCCACTGTGCCCTGGCCGGCCATGACGTCGAGGTCGTTGAACGGGTGGACGAACACCAGGTCGCGCTCGTCGCAGATCCGGCGGGCGACCGCCGAGGCGTCGTCATAGCCGTCGCCGTCAATCACCACCTCGGCCCCGAAGGCGCGCGTCTGCTGGACCTTCACGAAGGGGGTCGAGCGGGGCATGACGATGGTCACGGGAATGCCCAGCCGGGCGGCGTGATAGGCCAGCCCCTGGCTGTGGTTGCCGGCGGAGGCGGCGATCACGCCGCGCTTCTTCTCGGCCTCGGTCAGCTGCAGCAGCTTGTTGAGCGCGCCGCGCTCCTTGTAGGCGGCGGTGAACTGCAGGTTCTCGAACTTCACCCAGACCTCGGCCCCGGTAATCTCGGACAGGGTCCGGGACTTGCGGCAGGGGGTGCGCTCGATGTGTCCCTGCAACCGCTCTTTGGCGGCCAGGACGGCGTCGAAGGTCAGGGTCATGGGATGCGGAAGCCGGCGGGATGAAAGGCGGGCAACCTAACGGCGGGGCGGCTCTACCGCAATGCAGCGCTCAGAGAAGCTCGTCGCGACCGGCGGCCTTGATGGCCTCGACGGCCGCCTTTACCGGTTCGCTCAGGTCGCGGCGGGTGACAAGGACGACCCCGTTCTCCACCACCACGGCCAGGTCCTCGACGCCGGAGATCACCACCGTCGGGCCGTCCGTGCGGACCAGGCAACCGGAGGTCCCGGCGGCGATCACCGGACCTTCCAGCACGTCGCCCGACGCGGTCCTGGGGGCCAGTTCCCAGAGGGCGTTCCAGGCGCCCACGTCGCTCCAGCCCAGGTCGCAGGGCACCACCACGGCGCGGTCGGTCTTCTCCATCACCGCATAGTCGATGGAGATGCCGGGGGCGTTGGCGAAGCTCGGACCGAGCGGCAGCAGGCCGTCGGCCGCGCGGGCCTCGGCCACGGCGGCTTCCGCCGCCGCGGCGCCCACGGGGGCGAGGCGGCGGGCCTCGGCGAGGAAGGCGGCGGCGGAGAACAGGAACATGCCCGCGTTCCAGCTGTAGGCCGGGTCGGCGATGAAGCGCTC
>JAEYTM010000067.1 GCA_023434015.1 Pseudomonadota bacterium
CCGCCGGACCGCCCGCACCAAGGGCGTGAGCCATCTGCCCGCGCGCGCCGGCCCGGCCGCCGCCCCGGCCCTGTCGCTGCGCGTGCTCGCCGCCGAGGACAACCCGGTCAACCGCCTGGTGCTGAAGACCCTGCTGCACCAGCTCGGCGTCGATCCGCACATTGTCGAGGACGGCGCCCAGGCGATCGAGGCCTGGCGGACCGGAGACTGGGACATCGTGCTGATGGACATCCAGATGCCCGGCCTGGACGGCGTCGCCGCCGCCCGCGCGATCCGCCGGCTTGAGGCCGAGACTGGCCGGCCGCGCATCCCCATCGTCGCCCTCACCGCCAACGCCATGTCCCACCAGATCGGCGAATATGCCGAAGCCGGCATGGACACCCACGTCGCCAAGCCGATCCAGGCTCAGGCCCTGTTCCAGGCCCTCGCAACCCAGACCCGCGCCCGGTCGGCCAACCTCGTCGGCTGACCGGACGCCGGCCGCCGCGACGGGCGACGCGGCAAGCCCCCTATCCACGTCCCCGACCCTTCGTCTAACATCCGTTTGAAACCCGCTGGCGACCTGGCGGGGCACAAGAGACGGAGGGACGCCAGATGGCCGCGACGTCAGCGGGGGCTTCGGCCTCGACCACGCCCGCCGCACCGCCCGTCTACACCGACGGCTACAAGCGGCTGGTGCTGGGGCTGCTGGTCACCGCCTACACCCTGAACTTCATCGACCGGACGATCATCGCCACCATCGGCCAGGCCATCAAGGTGGACCTGAAGATCACCGACACCCAGCTCGGCCTCCTGGGCGGGCTGTATTTCGCCCTGCTCTACACCCTGCTGGGCATCCCCATCGCCCGGTTGGCCGAGCGCTACTCCCGGGTCAACATCATCGCCGTCGCCGTGGTGGTCTGGTCCGGGTTCACCGCCCTGTGCGGCACGGCGACCAGCTTCGCCCAACTGGCTCTCTACCGCTTCGGGGTGGGCGTCGGCGAGGCCGGCTGCTCGCCCCCGGCCCACAGCCTGATCAGCGACTATTTCGAGCCGCGCAAGCGGGCGTCGGCCCTGGCGGTCTATTCGTTCGGCATCCCGCTCGGCACCATGTTCGGGGCGGTGGCCGGCGGCTGGCTGGCCCAGGCCTTCTCCTGGCGGGTGGCCTTCCTGCTGGTCGGCCTGCCGGGAATCTTCATCGCCCTGGCCATCAAGCTTCTCATGAAGGAGCCGCCGCGCGGCCATTCCGAGCCCGTCGCCCGGCCGAAGCTGGAGGAGGACGTCACCGTCGAGGTCGAGCCGGCGGCGGCGAAGGCGGCCTCGCCTGCCGCGCCGCCGCGCGCCTCCTTCAAGGGCGAGATGTCCGAGATCTGGGCGGTGGTGAAGATCCTCATCGGCACGCCCGCCATCGCCCACATGGTCGCCGGAGTGACGCTGGCCTCCTTCGCCGGCTACGGCGTCGGCCAGTTCGCGCCGCCCTATTTCATCCGCACCTACGGGCTGAACTATGCGGAGGTCGGGGCCATCGTCGGCCTGGTGGCCGGCTTCTCGGCCGGGGTCGGCACGGTGGCCGGCGGCTTCGTGGCCGACCGGCTGGCGAGACGCTCGGAGCGCTGGTACGCCCTGACCCCGGCCATCGGCCTGGCGATCTGCACACCGCTCTACCTGTGGGCCTATCACCAGCCGAGCTGGCAGCTCACCGTCGCCCTGCTGATCGCGCCGGGCATCCTGCACTACGTCTATCTCGGCCCCACCTTCGGGGTCGTGCAGAACATGGTCGACACCCGCCGGCGGGCGACCGCCACCGCCATCCTGTTCTTCTTCCTCAACCTGATCGCCTTGGGGGGAGGTCCGCCGGTGACCGGCTGGCTGATCGACCGCATGGCCAGCTTCGACTTCGCCAACCCCGGCGTCACCTCGACCTGGGCGGCCTTCGTCGGCGTCTTCCAGTCCACGCCGGCGTTCAACAGCGTCTGTCCGGGGGGAATTGCTCCGGCCGGGTCGGCTCCGGACATGATGCAGCGCTGCCAGGCCACCATGGCGCTGGCCACGCGGCAGGGAATTTCCGTCACCCTGTTCTTCTACCTGTGGGCGGCGGTGCATTATTTCCTCGGCTCGGTCGGCCTTGTGAAGGCCCTGGCGAAGGCCCGCGCGGCCCGCGGCGAACTGCGGTAGCGCCGCCCGCGCCTTGACAGCCGGGGCGGGCGGGGGTCCTAAGCGGCCGCATGATTTCCCGCTACGCCCGCCCCGACTTCGCCCGCATCTGGGACGCCCAGACGCGCTTCAAGATCATGTTCGAGATCGAGGCCCACGCCGCCGACAAGATGGCCGAGCTGGGCGTCATCCCGGCCGAAGCGGCCCGGGTGATCTGGGAGAAGGGCCGCGACGCGGTGTGGGATGTCGAGCGCATCGACGCCATCGAACGCGAGGTGAAGCACGACGTCATCGCCTTCCTGACCCACGTCACCGAGATCGTCGGTCCCGAGGCCCGCTTCCTGCACCAGGGCATGACCTCCTCGGACGTCAACGACACCGCCCTGGCCGTCCAGCTGTCCCGCGCCACCGACCTGCTGATCGAGGACGTCGATCTGGTGCTGGCCGCCCTGAAGCGCCGGGCGCTGGAGCATAAGCTGACCCCGACGGTCGGCCGCAGCCACGGCATCCACGCCGAGCCCACCACCTTCGGCCTGAAGCTTGCCGGCCATTACGCCGAGTTCCAGCGCGCCAAGGAGCGCCTGGCGATGGCGAAGTTCGAGATCGCCACCTGCGCCATCTCCGGCGCCGTCGGCACCTTCGCCAACGTCGCCCCGGCGGTCGAGGCTCACGTCGCCGAGAAGCTCGGCCTCGCGGTCGAGCCGGTCTCGACCCAGGTGATCCCGCGCGACCGCCACGCCGCCTACTTCTGCGCCCTGGCCGTCGTCGCCTCGTCGATCGAGCGCCTGGCCGTCGAGATCCGCCACCTGCAGCGCACCGAGGTGCTGGAAGCCGAGGAGCCCTTCGATCCGGGCCAGAAGGGCTCCAGCGCCATGCCGCACAAGCGCAACCCGATCCTGACCGAGAACCTCACCGGCCTGGCCCGCCTGATCCGCTCGGCCGCGACGCCGGCGCTGGAGAACGTGGCCCTGTGGCACGAGCGGGACATCAGCCACTCGAGCGTGGAGCGCGGCATCGCCCCCGACACGACCATCCACCTGGATTTCGCCCTGCGCCGCCTGGCCGGGGTGATGGAGCGGCTGGTGATCTACCCGGAAAACATGGCGAAGAACCTCGACCGCCTCGGCGGCCTGGTGCACTCCCAGCGCGTGCTGCTGGCGCTCACCCAGAAGGGCCTGTCGCGCGAGGCGAGCTACGCCGCGGTGCAGCGCAACGCGATGCGCGTCTGGCGCGGCGAGGGTAATTTCCTGGATTTCCTGCAGGCCGATCCGGAGATCACGCTCTCGGACGCCGAACTCGCCGAGCTGTTCGACCTCGGCTACCACTTCAAGAACGTCGACCTGGTGTTCGACCGGGTGTTCGGCGCCTAGCCGCGGACCGGCCCGGGCAGCCGGGCCGACCGCCGCGTCTGCGGATCATCTTCCTATCGGAAAGGGCCGCGCAGGATCCGCGCGGCTTCATCTCTTCGCCTCAAGGCGCCCGCCGGGCGCCTTGAGCGGCATGACCTGGGCCGCGCCTCAGGTGTCGTTGCGGACGTTCTCGCGGGCCTGAGCCAGCAGCTCGGCCATCTTCATGCGCACTTCGGCCTCGGTCACGGCGACGCCGGATCCCTTGAGGTCCTCGAACACCTTGCGCAGCACGTCCTCGTCGCCCGGCAGCTCGAAGTCGGACTTCACCACCGCCTTGGCGTATTCGTCGATGTGCGCGCCCTGCAGGCCCATCAGGCCGGCAGCCCACTGGCCCAGCGCCCGGTTGCGCCGGACCCCGGCCTTGAACTCCTGCTCCTGGTCGAGCGCGAACTTCTTTTCAAAACCGCGTTCACGATCGTCGAAGGTGGTCATGGGGTCCCCAGGCTGCGGCACGAACGGGCGTCACATATAGCGCGGACGCGGTCGCCGCAATCGAAACGCGGAGGCGCCCGCAGGGTTTGCGCCGCCGAGGCTCATCCGCTAATTTTACCGCGCCTCATATTGGGTGAGAGGCCGAGTCGGACCCGCGCGCGCCGGATGAACCGCGCGCGTTTTTCGTTTATCCGACCGGTAAGCCCTCGCCCTCGGAGAAGGCTCCACGATGACCCGGCGTAAGAAGATCTACGAAGGCAAGGCCAAGATCCTCTACGAAGGCCCTGAGCCCGGCACCCTGGTTCAGTACTTCAAGGACGACACGACGGCGTTCGACGCCGCCAAGAAGGCCGTCCTCGAGGGCAAGGGCGTGATCAACAACCGCATCAGCGAACACATCATGACGCGGCTGACCTCGATCGGGGTCCAGAACCACTTCATCCGGCGCCTGAACCTGCGCGAGCAGCTGATCCGCGAGGTGGAGATCATTCCGCTGGAGGTGGTCTGCCGCAACGTCGCCGCCGGCTCGCTGTCCACCCGCTTCGGCCTGCCGGAGGGCCAGGCCCTGCCGCGCTCGATCATCGAGTTCTATCTGAAGGACGACAAGCTCCACGACCCGATGGTCGCCGAGGAGCACATCACCGCCTTCAACTGGGCCTCGACCCAGGACATCGACGACATGATGGCCCTCACCCTGCGGGTGAACGACTTCCTGACCGGCATGTTCGGCGCGGTCGGCATCACCCTCGTCGACTTCAAGATCGAATTCGGCCGGGTCTGGGAGAACGATTTCGCCCGGATCATCCTGGCTGACGAGATCAGCCCGGATTCCTGCCGGCTCTGGGACGCCCAGACCAACGAGAAGCTGGACAAGGACCGCTTCCGTCGCGACTTGGGCAATGTCATCGAAAGCTATACGGAGGTCGCCCGGCGTCTCGGGATCATGAAAGAGATGCCGACCGTCATCCAGGGGGGGCTCCACTAGTGCGCGCTACGGTCCATGTGTTCCTGAAATCCGGCGTCCTCGACGTCCAGGGCAAGGCGGTCGAACAGGCCCTGCACGGCCTGGGATGGACCGGGGTCGACCATGTCCGCGTGGGCCGGACCATCGAGTTCGAGATCGCCGGCGACGATCGCGCGGCGGCCGAGGCCGAGGTGAAGGCGATGTGCGAGAAGCTGCTCGCCAACACGGTCATCGAAAGCTACCGCGTGGAGGTGGCGTGAAGGCCCTGAGCCTTCTCGCTTCCCTGCTTCTCCTCGGCGCCTGCGCGCCCCAGGCCCAGCCGCCGACCCCCGCCCTCGCCCTCGACTGCAGCCAGCCCTTCGAGACGCTGGCGGCGCGGGTGACCGCCCAGGAGCTGGTGCGGGCGCCGGAGGATCCGGCCGAGCCCTATCGGTTCTTCTCCACCCCCAACGGCAAGGCCTCCTACCTGATCACCAAGCCCGGCGCGCCCGGCCATCCGGCGATCATGATGCAGCGCGTCGTCGGCGCCGACGTGGTCACCACCGGTTGCCCCTATGGCGACCAGGCCGGCTACGACCAGTTGCACGCCTATCTCGACAGCCTGAAGACTTGGCGGCGGAAATGACCCGGCTTGACGTCCGGGTCCCGCTCGACCACCTGAGGGCCCCGCCCGCCGCCAAACGGACCCGCACCCATGAAAGCCGCCGTCGTCGTCTTCCCAGGCTCCAACTGTGATCGCGACTGCAAGGTCGCCATCGAGCGCGCCACCGGCGCGCATGTGGACATGGTGTGGCACGGCGACTCGACCCTGCCGGACGGCGTCGACCTGATCGTGCTGCCGGGCGGCTTCTCCTATGGCGACTATTTGCGGTGCGGCGCCATGGCCGCCCTGTCGCCGATCATGACCGACGTGAAGGCGGCCGCGGAGCGCGGCGTCGCCACCGTGGGCATCTGCAACGGCTTCCAGATCCTTTGCGAAGCCGGCCTGCTGCCGGGCGCCCTGCTGCGCAACGCGGCGCTGAAATACGTCTGCAAGCCGGTGGAGCTTGAGGTGACCAACGCCCAGACCCGCTTCACCGCCGGCTACGAGGGCCGCCGGCAGGTCGCCATGACGGTCGGCAACGGCGAGGGCAATTTCTTCGCCGACGAGGCGACGCTCGACCGCTTGGAGGGCGAGGGCCAGGTGGTGTTCCGCTACCTCGACAATCCGAACGGCTCGGCGCGCGGCATCGCCGGCATCGTCAGCGCCCGCGGCAACATCCTCGGCCTGATGCCCCACCCCGACCGCGCCTTCGAGGCGGAGCTTGGTTCGGCCGACGGCGCGATCCTCTTCCAGAGCGCCCTGGCCAGCGCCTGATCCGCCGCGCCAGTCGCGTACCTGCCCAAACCTGCTAGAAGGCGCCCCATGAGCGTGCAGCCCTCCAAATCCATGGCCGAGACGGCCGCCGAATACGGCCTGAAGCCGGACGAATACGACGTCATCCTGCGCCGCCTGGGCCGGGAGCCCACTCAGGTCGAACTGGGCGTCTTCTCGGTGATGTGGTCGGAGCACTGCTCCTACAAGTCGAGCAAGATCCACCTCGGCAAGTTCCCCACCAAGGGTCCGCGGGTGATCTGCGGACCGGGCGAGAACGCCGGCGTGGTCGACATCGGCGATGGCGAGGCCTGCATCTTCAAGATGGAGAGCCACAACCACCCGTCCTACATCGAGCCCTACCAGGGCGCGGCGACCGGCGTGGGCGGCATCATGCGTGACGTCTTCACCATGGGCGCGCGGCCTGTCGCCCTGCTGAACGCCCTGCGGTTCGGCGATCCCAGCCATCCGAAGACCCGGCGGCTGGTCTCGGGCGTCGTCTCCGGAATCGGCGGCTACGGCAACTGCGTCGGCGTGCCGACCGTGGGCGGCGAGACCAACTTCCACCGCGGCTACGACGGCAACATCCTGGTCAACGCCATGTGCGTGGGCCTGGCCGACGCCGACAAGATCTTCTACTCCGCCGCGCCGGCGCCCGGCCTTTCGGTGGTCTATTTCGGCTCCAAGACCGGCCGCGACGGCATCCATGGTGCGACCATGGCCAGCCAGGAGTTCGACGACGCCTCCGAGGAGAAGCGGCCCACGGTCCAGGTCGGCGACCCCTTCGCCGAGAAGCTGCTGATCGAGGCGACCCTGGAGCTGATGGCCTCCGGCGCGGTGGCCGCGATCCAGGATATGGGCGCGGCGGGCCTGACCTCCTCCTCCGTCGAGATGGCCGGCAAGGGCGGCGTCGGCGTGGAGCTGAACCTCGACGCGGTGCCCCAGCGTGAGGACGGCATGAGCGCCTACGAGATGATGCTCTCGGAAAGCCAGGAGCGGATGCTGGCGATCCTGAAGCCAGGCCGCGAGGCCGACGGCGAGCGCATCTTCGCCAAGTGGGGGCTCGACGCCGCGACCATCGGCGTCACCACCGACACCGGCCGGCTGGTCCTGAAGCACAAGGGCGAGACGGTCTGCGACGTACCGCTGGCGCCGCTATTCGACGACGCGCCGCTGTATGACCGCCCCTGGGTGGAGCCGCAGCTGCAGCCGCGGCTCGCTCCGGCGGACGTGCCGGCGCCCGCCAGCTACGAGCAGGCGATCCTGCAGCTGATGGGCGCGCCGGACATGGCCTCCAAGCGCTGGATCTGGGAGCAATACGACCGCCACGTCATGGCCGACACCCTGGACGACAGCGCCACCGG
>JAEYTM010000091.1 GCA_023434015.1 Pseudomonadota bacterium
GTGATCGTCAAGGGCGTCGCCAGCCCGCAGCAGGCGAGGGCGGCCGTCGCCCGCGGCGCCGCCGGCCTGGTGGTGTCCAGCTACCGTCCGGGCCAGACGGCCGAACCGCCGGCGCCGCTGCTCAACATCCGCCCCGTCGTCGAGACGGTCGGCGACCAGGTCCCGGTGCTCGCCGACGGCGGCTTCCGGCGGGGCACGGACATCCTCAAGGCCCTGGCTTTCGGGGCGCGGGGGGTGATGGTCGCCCGGCCGGCCATGTGGGGGCTCGCCGCCTATGGCGCCGACGGGGTCCAGGGGGTGACGCAGATGCTGCAGACCGAGCTCGCCCGCTACATGACCATGTGCGGCTGCCCGACGCTCGCCGCCATCCATCCCGGCCTGGTCCGCGTCCACCCCCCCGCCGCCCCGACCCGGGAGGCCGCTCGTGGGTGAGATCGAACGCGCCTGGAGCAGCGGCCTGTCCCGCCGCAGGGCGCTGGCCCGCGTCGCCGGCCTGATCGCCGCCGCCCCTGCGGGCGCGGCCCTGACGACCACGGCCTACGCCCAGCCCGACCCGCGCCCGCTGGCCGCCCATCGCCGGGTGCTCGGCCTGGCGGAGATGCGCACCGCCTTCGACTTCGAGCCGGTGTTCTTCGGCAACGTCACCCAGCCGGTCTACGACTACACCGCCCACGGCGACGGCTCGGAGTTCACCCTGCGCCGCAACCGCGAGGCCTTCGACTGGGTCGACGTCCTGGCGGCGCGCCCGGCCGTTCCGGCCTCGCAGGTCGATCTCTCCAGCGAACTCCTCGGGGTGAAGCTGAAATACCCGATCCTGATCGCGCCCACCGCCTCCCAGGTCCCGCTGCACCCGGACGGCGAGAAGGGGATGTTCCAGGCCGCCACCGCCGCTTCCGCCACCCCGATGATCCTCAGCGTCAACACCAGCATGCCGGTGGAGCAGGTGGCGACCGCCGCCCCCGGCGGGACCCTCTGGGCCCAGCTCTATGCGCCGGAGAAGCTCGCCGACATGCGCCGGCTGGTGGACCGCTATCAGGACGCCGGCTGCACCGCCGTCGTCGTCACCGTCGACCAGCAGGCTTCCTACTACGAACGCACCCAGCAGGACCGTAACCTCGGCGGCCGTGTCCGCGCCGAGCGCGCCGCCGCCCCGGCAGGTCCGCTCACCGGCGCGGCCCGCTACGGCATCCCCGACGGCCGCCTCTGGTACAGCTGGCCCTATTTCGCCGAGGTCCGCCGGATGGTCCGCGGCCCGTTCATCGTCAAGGGCCTGCTGGTCGCCGAGGACGCGCGCCTGGCCGTCGAGCACGGCGCCGACGCCATCGTCGTCTCCAACCACGGGGGGCGCTCCATGGACTACGGCCCCTCGACCCTGGAGGTGCTGCCGGAGATCGCCGCCGCCGTGAACGGGCGCGTGCCGGTCCTGTTCGACAGCGGCGTGCGCAGCGGCGCCGACATCTTCAAGGCCCTGGCTCTGGGCGCCGACGCCGTCCTGCTCGGCCGCGCGCCGCGCTGGGGACTCGGGGCCTATGGTGCGCCGGGCGCCCAACGCCTGCTCGAGATCCTCCAGCAGGACCTCGTCCACACCGCCGCCGCGGCCGGCTGCGCCCGCCTCGCCGACATCGACGCGACCACCGTCGCCGCCCGTTTCGCCTAGTTTCCCCGGAGAGAGACCCCATGGCGCCCCTGCACGCCCTGCTGACCGCAGCCGCCCTTGGCGCGGTGGTGCTCGCCGGCCCGGCGATCGCCCAGCCGGTCGCGAAACCGATCTCCGAATGGCCGAAGCCGGCCGTCTTCCCGAACGAGGACCGCGCCGCCGCCCTGGAGCATTTCCGCAAGGCCCGCGACTATGCGCAGGGCGACCTGTTCACCGACTTCACCCTGCGCTGCATCACCGATCCGAAGTACCGCGGCCGGGTCAACGCCGAGCAGTATTCCGGCATCCTCGAGCCGGCCCGGGTGTTCGACCAGCTCTACTTCGTCGGCCAGATGGCGGTCAGCGCCTGGGCCCTGAAGACGCCCGAGGGGATCGTCCTCTTCGACGCCCTCAATTCCGAGGCCGAGGCGCGCGAGATCATCGTCCCGGCCCTGACCAGGGTCGGCCTGGACCCGAAGGACGTGAAGTGGGTGGTCGTCACCCACGCCCACTTCGACCACTTCGGCGGCGCGCCCTTCTTCCAGACCACCTACGGCGCCAAGGTGATCTCGTCCGACATCGACTGGCGGGCGATGGAGCAGATGGCGCCGCGTCCGAACGGCGCGGTCCCGCCGAAGCGCGACATCACCGTCGCCGACGGCCAGACCCTGACCTTCGGCGGCGTGCCGGTGACCTTCCACGTCACACCCGGCCACACGCCCGGCACGGTGTCGACCATCTTCCCGGTGACGGAGGGCGCCCGCCGCCACCTCGTCGGCTTCTACGGCGGCGTCGGCCTGCCGCGGACGGTGGAGACCAAGCGCGCCCAGATTTCCTCCCTGGTCCGCTGGCGGGCGCTGACCCGGGATCTCGGCGTCGACGCCCAGATCGGCAACCACCCGCTCAACGACGAGAGCCTGGAGCGCCTGGAACAGCTCGCCTACCGCCGGCCGCAGGATCCCAACCCCTACGTCCTGGGGCCGGAGCAGTACCAGAACTACCTCGGCGTCCAGGAGGAATGCGTCCGCTTCTCTCTCGCCCGCGACGGGTTGCGGGAGTAGGGCGCGGTCCTAGCCGTCGCCCCGCCGCGCGGCCTCGATCCTCGCCACGTCGATCCGGCGCATGGTCATCATCGCCTCGAACACCCGCCTGGCGACCGCCGGGTCCGGGTCGCTGACCCCCTCGGTCAGCACGCGCGGGGTGATCTGCCACGAGAAGCCCCAGCGGTCCTTGCACCAGCCGCAGTCGCTCTCCGCCCCGCCGTCGCCGACGATGGCGTCCCAGTAGCGGTCGGTCTCGGCTTGGTCCTCGGTCTGCACCACGAAGGACACCGCCTCGTTCGGCTTGAAGTTCGGCCCGCCGTTCAGCCCCAGGAACGGCCGGCCCAGCACGGTGAACGCCACCGTCAGCTCGACCCCGCCCGATCCGCCGGGGAAGTCGCCGGGCGCCGCCATCGCCGCGTCGACGTGGCTGTCGGGAAAGACGCTGGCGTAGAACTCCGCCGCCTTGCGCGCCTCGCCGTGGTCGAACCACAGGCAGTTGGTCAGCTTGCCGCTCATCGTCCTTGCTCCTCGCTCCGATCGTCGGGTCTCCTCGAAACGACGAACGAGCAGGCCCGGAACCGACACCGTCCGGCAAATTCGTCCGCGAGCCGCCCCCCGGCGTCAGGCCGCGTCAGGCCTGCCTCGCCGGAACGCGCGGACGGGTGGTGCGCAGCAGCGCGTAGCCGAGCAGGCCGCAGATCAGCGAGCCGCCCAGCACGCCGATCTTCACCGCGTCCTGCAGGGCTGGGCTGTCGGGGAAGGCCAGCAGGCCGATGAACAGGCTCATGGTGAAGCCGATCCCGCACAGCAGGGAGACGCCGTAGAGCTGCTTCCAGCCCGCGTACATCGGCAGCTCCGCCCAGCCCATCCGGATGACCGCCCACGACGACAGGAACACCCCGGCCTGCTTGCCCAGGATCAGCCCCGCGGCCACGCCCAGCGGCACCGGCTCCAGCAGCACGCCGGGCGAGGCACCGACCAGGGTCACCCCGGCGTTGGCGAAGCCGAAGATCGGCACGATCAGGAAGGTCGTCCAGGGGGCGATGGCGTGCTCCAGCCGGTGCAGCGGGGAGTGCGGATCGTCGGGCGCCGCGTCGCGCCGGCGCAGCGGGATGGTCAGCGCCAGGGTCACGCCCGCCAGGGTCGCGTGGACGCCCGAGCGGAGCACGAAGAACCACAGCACCGCGCCGAGCAGCAGATAGGGCGCCAGCCGCGTCACGCCCCGGCGGTTCAGGGCGACCAGCAACCCCACCGTCCCGGCCGCGGCGCCCAGCGCCAGCGGGTCCAGCTCGCTGGTGTAGAACAGCGCGATGATCACCACCGCCCCCAGGTCGTCGATGATCGCCAGGGCGGTCAGGAAAACCTTCAGCGTCATCGGCACGCGGCTGCCCAGCAGCGACAGCACCCCGAGCGCGAAGGCGATGTCCGTCGCTGCGGGGATCGCCCATCCGCGCGGGTGCCCCATCGGCCCCTGGTTGATCAGCAGATAGATCACCGCCGGCCCGATCATCCCGCCCAGGGCGGCCGCGCCCGGCAGGATGCGTCGCGACCAGGTGGCGAGCTGGCCGTCCAGCACCTCGCGCTTGATCTCCAGCCCGACCAGCAGGAAGAACACCGCCATCAGGGCGTCGTTGATCCAGTGCAGGACCGACAGCCCGCCGACGTAGGTCTTGAGCCCGCTGTTGTAGCTGTCCGCCAGCGGCGAATTGGCGACGATCAGCGCCGCCGCGGCCGCCGCCATCAGGATCAATCCGCCGGACGACGAACTCGCCAGGAAGCGCCGGATGACCGAGGCGGAAGGACGGGATTCGGCGGCGGATGGGCGCTGCATGACGCTTCCTCGATACGGTTTTCCAGTCTCCGTATTCGGGTCGCCCCGGGCGCACGCAGCACACGCCTCGCTCGAAACATATGGCCGCGCCGGCGGCGTTCAAGCGAACAATCCGTGAGTGTCGCTCAGCTCAGCGACTGCGCGATCACGAAGGCCGCCGTCGCCAGCACCATCAGGGCGAACAGCCGCCGCGCGAGGCCGGCGCGGACGGCGAGGGCG
>JAEYTM010000133.1 GCA_023434015.1 Pseudomonadota bacterium
GCGGTGGCCTACGCCACCCGGGCCGGGATGGCGGCGCGGCGCGACGTAATCGAGGTGCTGACCCTGTCGGGGGCCACCGACCAGCGCATCGCCGGCCTGTTCGAATGGCGCTTCGGCCTGCTGGCGGCCAAGGCCGGGGCGGCCGGGGCGCTGGCCGCCGCCCTGGTCGCCGCCGTGCTGCGCCTGGTGGGCGGCGGCGACGGCTTTTCCCCGGCCCTGCCGCTGGCCTGGAGCGATCTGCTGGCGGTGCTACCCTGTCCGCTGTTGGCGGCCGCGGTGGCCGCGATCGCCGCCCGGCGCACCGCCGGGTCGCTGATCCGGGAGATGCAATGAAGAGCATCGCGGCGTTCCTGCTGGTGGCGCTGATCTGGCTGGCCGGGCTCGGCGCCTTCGCCGCCCGCGTGCAGCAGTCGACGCCGGCGATCCAGCCGGCGCCCGCCGACGGCATCGTCGCCCTGACCGGCGCCAATTCGAACCAGCGCATCGCCGCCGCGATCGGCCTGCTGGAGGAGGCGCGGGGCGAGCGCGTCCTGGTCTCCGGCGTCAACCGCGAGGCCAGCCGGGAGGACATCCGCACCGTCTCGCGGGCGGTCCGTCGTCTCTACGACTGCTGCGTCGATCTCGGCTTCACGGCCGCCGACACGGTCGGCAACGCGCGGGAGACCGCGGAATGGGCCCAGGCCATGCGCTTCCGCTCGCTGATCGTGGTCACGGCCGACTATCACCTGCCGCGGGCGATGCTGGAGCTGCGCGCGGTCCTGCCCGAGCCGGAGTACCAGCTGCAGGCCTATGCCGTGCCGACGCCGTCGCTGCAGGCCAAGGGCTGGTGGCGCAGCCCGCGGACCGCGCGGCTGATGGTGGTGGAATATTGCAAGTATCTGGCGATCCTGGGACGTGAGGCCGTGCTGGGCCTGGGGCCGCGCGAGCCGGTCGCGCCCGCGATCCAACAGAAAGGCTGACCGTGCTCGTCCTTCGCTCGCTGGTCTTCGTGGCGCTGTTCTATCTCTGGTCGCTGCTGTGGGTGGTGTTCATCCTGCCGCTGGTGCTGGCGCCGAAGCGCTGGATGATCCGCTCCTGGACGGTCTGGGCCCTTGGGATCATCGTCATGCTGCGGGCGATCTGCGGCATCCGCGTCGAGCTGCGCGGCCGCGAGCACATGCCGACGGGGCCTGCGCTCATCGCCGCCAAGCATCAGTGCATGTACGATGTCTTCGCCCAGTTCGCCTGGCTGCCCTACAGCTGCTTCGTCACCAAGAAGGAGCTGATGTGGATCCCCTTCCTGGGCTGGTACGCGCGCAAGGCCGACATGATCGTCGTCGACCGGGCCGGCCACTCCACGGCGCTGCGCAAGATGGTCGCCGAGGCCAAGGCCCGCTTCGCCGAAGGCCGGCAGCTGGTGATCTTCCCGGAGGGCACCCGGACCGAGCCGGGGACGCCCGGCGACTACAAGCCCGGCATCGCCGCCCTCTACCGCGAACTGGACCTGCCGGTGCATCCGCTGGCGACCAACTCCGGCGTGCACTGGCCGCGCCACGGCTTCCTGCGCAGGCCGGGCGTCATCGTCTTCGAATATCTGGAGCCGATCCCCGCCGGCCTGAAACGCGCCGAATTCATGCGCGTCCTGGAGGAGCGGATCGAGACCGCTTCCACGGCGCTCCTGCCGCTCTAGGCGGCGAGTTCGCGCGCCTCGACCTGCGCCAGCAGCGTCTCCATGCCCCGGTCACGGATGCCCGCCTCGCGCAGGTGCTCCACGAGGTCCCGCAGATAATCAACGTTGCGGCCCGACAGGCCGCTCGCGCCGGCGATCAGTTCGGCCTGCCGCGCGGGGCTCAGCGCCCCGGCCCACTGCGGGTGAGCGACGTCCGACAGGAAGACCAGCGCCTGCGAGCGCCTCCCGTCGGCCAGACGCACGGCCTGGCTGGCCTCGTAATAGGTCTCGGTCGGCTGCTCGCGCTCGCGAAGGTAGGTGTAGACCTCCGGCCACTCGGCCTCGGCCACGCGGTAGGCCAGGCCGCGGGTCGCGCCGCCGGGCGCCAGGCCCAGCACCAGGCCCGGCCGCTCGTAGGTCCCGCGATGATGGACCGAATAGATGCAGAAGGCGCGGCGGCGACCATGTAGTGTGGCCGGCGTCCGCTCAAGGTAAGGAAACCCCGGTCGCCACATGAGCGAGCCATAGCCGAAAACCCAACGCTCGTCCGCCATCCGCCCTGCGCTCAAGCCCCCTGAAGAACGGCCCATGTCTCTGCACGATCTGCCCCCGCCCCGCAAACCCCGTCGGCTCGGACTTTACATCCCCTTCATCCTGCTGCTTCTCGCCGTGGCGGCCTGGACCGTCTTCTGGTTCTGGGCGCGGGGCGAGGCTGCGACGCGGATGGACGCGGCGGCCGCCAGCCTGAGGACGGCGGGCTATGAGATCAGCTGGAAGGATCGCGGGGTCGGCGGCTATCCGTTCCGCCTGAACATGACCCTGACCGAGGCGCGCGTCCGCGAGCCCTCCGGCTGGGGCCTGGAGGCGCCGATGCTCGAGGCCCAGGCCTTCATGCACGCGCCCGCCCACTGGATCATCGCCGCGCCGCAGGGCCTGGCCTTCGTTAGGCCGCTGGGGGGACCGGTGGCGGTCAGCGGCGAGGTGATCCGCGCCAGCCTGAAGGACTTCGACAAACGCCCCCCGAGCTTCTCCTTCGAGGGCGTGAAACTGGCTTTCGCCCCCAATCCGGGCGCGCAGCCGTTCGGCCTGACCTCGGCGGACCGGGTGGAGTTCCACCTGCGGCCCGGCCCGGACGACGAGGGCGGGGTGTTCGCCAAGGTCGAGAACGGCAAGGCCCGGCTGGCCGGCCTGCTGGCCCGGGTCGCCGGCGACCGGCCGATCTCCATTGAATGGAACTCGACCCTGTCCAACATGACCGCCTTCACCGGTCCGACCTGGCCGGCGGCGGTGCGCAACTGGAC
>JAEYTM010000157.1 GCA_023434015.1 Pseudomonadota bacterium
GCCGACCGTCCTCTACGGCCGCAGCCCCGCCAAGGGGGGCGTCGGCGAGATCACGTCCCCTGACGTCTTCCGCCGGATGCTGGCCGACATCGAGGCCGACGCGGTGTTCGGCCTCCTCGACCTGGTCATCACCGGCCACTTCTCGTCCGGCGACCAGGTGGAGATCGCCGCCGGCGTTCTGGATCGCGTCCGCGCCGCCGGCTCGCGGCAACCTGTAGTGGTGGTCGACCCGGTCATGGGGGACGAGCCCGCCGGCCTCTATGTGAAGGTCGAGGTCGCCCATCTGATCGCCGAGCGGCTGCTCCCCCTGGCCGACTGGATCACCCCCAACGCCTGGGAAATGGACAAGCTCAGCGGGGTCGCGGTCACCGATCCAGCCAGCGCCGCCGCCGCGGCGCGCCGCCTCGGGCATCCCAGCCTGATCACCTCGGTGCCGGTCGATTCCGGCGAGATCGGCCTCGTCTACTGCGACGGCGTCGAGGCCATCCTGTTCGCCCACCGCCGGCTGTCGCGGCCGCCCAACGGGACCGGCGACCTCGTCACCGCCGCCTTCGGCGCCGCCCTGGTCGAGGGCATGGCCCCGCCGGCGGCCGCCGAACACGCCGCCCGCGCCGCCGCCGAGGTGGTGGAGGCGGCGCTCGCCAGGCGCTCCGTCGAACTGCCGATCGTCGCCCTGGCCGAGCGGGTGGTGCGCCCGACCGCCGAGGTGCGTATAGAACGGCTCTGAGTTCAGGAGCCGGTCATGGTTGAGATCGCGGGCTTCGCGCCCGAACGCCTGTCGGCGGTCAAGGACGCCTTCGCGGCCAACTTCGAGGCCGGCGACGAACTGGGCGCGCGCTTCACCCTGGTCGAGGCCGGGGAGGTGGTGCTCGACCTGTGGGCCGGCCATGCCGACCGCCGGCGCGAGCGGCCGTTCGACGACGCCACCCTCACCCCGGTGTTTTCCACCACCAAGGCGGTCGCCGCCCTGCTGGTGGCGCGGCTCGTCGATCAGGGGAAGCTGGACTATGGCCAGACCGTCGCCTCCGTCTGGCCGGAGTTCGCCCAGGCCGGCAAGGACGCCGTCACCGTGGGTCAGGCGATGTCGCACCAGGGCGGCCTCTCCGGCTTCCCCGACGAGATGGACCCGGCCGAGTGGTTCGACTGGGACGCCATCTGCGCGCGGCTGGCGGCGATGGCCCCGCTGTGGCCGCCGGGGACGGCCAGCGGCTACCACCCGATCACCTTCGGCTACATCGCGGGCGAGATCTTCCGCCGGGTCGACGGCCGGACCATGGGGACCGCCCTGCGCGAGGACCTCGCCGGCCCCTTCGGCCTGGAGTTCTGGATCGGCCTGCCCGACGCCGAGTTCGACCGCGTCGCCGACCTCCAGCGGCCGAGCTCCGTCCCGGGCTTCGGCGAGCACAACGCCCCGACCCGCGCGGCCTTCCTCACCCCCTGGGCCTCCCCCGCCGGCCGCACCCAGGCGGAGTGGCGCCGCGCCGAGATCCCTTCGGCCAACGGCCACGGCACCGCCCTGGCCCTGGCCCGGCTGATGGGGGCCCTGGCCAACGACGGCTGGCTCGACGGGGAGACCATCCTGTCGCCGGCCCTGATCGCCGAGGCCTCGCGCCAGCGCATCCGCGGCCAGGACCTGGTGCTGCCCTATGAGATGAGCTGGGGCGCCGGCTTCATGCGCAACGAGACCGTCCATCCCTGGGGACCCGGCGGGCGGACCTTCGGCCACTCCGGCTGGGGCGGCTCCTGCGCCTTCGCCGACCCCGAGCGCCGGCTGGCAGGGGCCTATGTGATGAACCGGCAGTCGGGCGTCCTGCTCGGCGACCGCCGGCCGAAGCGGCTGATCGAGGCGGCCTACGCCGCGCTCTAGGCCGAGCGCGCCTCGGCCACCGCCTGGCCCGCCCGCCGCGCCACCCGCCAGGCGCCCCAGGCGAACACCGCCGCCCCGCCCCAGATGAAGCCGAACGAGATCGCCCGGGCCAGGGTGAAGGCCTCGCCCTGCATCACCCCCATGATGAAGGTCATGGTCGGGGCGATGAACTGCAGGAAGCCCATGGCCGACAGCGGCACCCGCCGCGCCGCCCAGGCGAACAGCATCAGCGGGATGGCGGTCAGCGGGCCGCAGGCGATCACCAGCGCCAGGGCCAGCGGGTCGCGCAGCGCCGGCTCGCCCGCGCCCTGCTGCAGCCAGGCCAGGTAGAACAGGCTGGGGATCGCCAGGATCAGGCATTCGACCAGCAGGCCGGTCTGGGCGTCGGCCGAGACCATCTTGCGCACCACCCCATAGCCGCCGAAGCTCACCGCCAGGGCCAGGGAGACGAACGGCAGGTGCCCCAGGGCCATCGCCTGGATCGCCACGCCCAGCGCCGCCAGGCCGATGGCCACCTGGCCGACGCGGTTGATCCGCTCGCGGAACAGCAGCGCCCCGGCCGCCATGTTGAGCAGCGGGTTGAGGTAGTAGCCGAGGCTGGTCTCCAGCACCCGGCCGGAGTTCACCGCCCAGATGAACACGCACCAGTTGGCGGCGATCAGCAGGGCCGACAGCGACAGCCAGCCGAGCAGCCGCGGCTGGCGGAACACCGCCAGCACCTGCGCCCACTGGCGCGACAGCAGCACGAAGATCAGCGCCGCCGGCACGGCCCAGAGGGTCCGGTGGGCGAGAATCTCCCACGGGCTCACGCCCATCCGGCCGAGCAGCTGGAAGAGCAGGGGCACCAGGCCCCAGATGACATAGGCGCCGATACCCGCCGTCAGCGCCAGGCGGGTGTTCGACCCGGGCGCGGACGGCGGGGTCATGGCGTTACGCGAGCGCCGCTTGGCGGATCAGGCCGCGGGCGTGGAGCAGCTCGGCGATCTGCACGGCGTTCAGCGCCGCGCCCTTGCGCAGGTTGTCGGCGACCACCCACATCGACAGGCCGTGTTCGACGGTCCGGTCGTTGCGGATGCGGCTGACGAACACCGGGAACTCGCCCTGGGCTTCCTTGGGCGTGATGTAGCCGGTCTCATCGCGCTTATCGATGACGATCAGGCCGGGGCTCTCGCGCAGGAGGTCGCGCGCCTCGTCCTCGTCCAGCGGCTCGTGGAACTCGACGTTCACCGACTCCGAATGGCCGACCATCACCGGCACCCGCACGCAGGTGACGGTGAGCTTGATCTCCGGGTCGATCATCTTGTGGACCTCGTTCCACATCTTCTGCTCCTCGTCGGTGAAGCCGTCGTCCTGGAAGGCGCCGATGAAGGGGATGACGTTGAACGCGATCTGCTTGGGGAATTTCTTCGGCGGCGTCGCGCCCAGCACGAAGACGTTCTTCGTCTGGTCGAACAGCTCGTCCATGCCTTCCTTGCCGGCGCCGGACACCGACTGGTAGGTCGAGACCACCACCCGCTTGATCCGCGCGCGGTCGTGCAGCGGCCGCAGCGCCACCACCAGCTGGGCGGTCGAGCAGTTCGGGTTGGCGATGATGTTCTTGCGGTCGGCCCACTCGACGTCGTCGGGGTTCACCTCCGGCACCACCAGCGGCACGTCCGGGTCCATGCGCCAGGCCGACGAATTGTCGATGACGATCGGGCCGGCGGCGCCGATCTTCTCGGCCCACTGCTTGGAGAAGCTGCCGCTGACCGACATCAGCACCAGGTCGACGGTCGAGAAGTCGAACTGCTCCACGTCCTCGCACTTGAGGATCTCGTCGCCGAAGTTCACTTCCAGGCCAATGGATTTGCGGGAGGCGATCGCGTGAATCTTCTCCACGGGGAATTTCACTTCCTCGAGGATGTTCAGCATCTCACGGCCCACGTTGCCCGTGGCGCCGACGACGGCAACCCGGTAACCCATCGTTCTTCTCCTAAGTCTGGGGAGCGTTCCCCTACGCCCTGGTCAGTTCCGAAGCAAGGCGAGCCTTGCCGAACCCTCTCAGTCGGCCTGGCGGGAGGCCGGGGCGTAGCGGGCGCTGACCTGGCGCAGGCCGTCCAGCAGGGCCGCCGACCCCGCCGCCGGCAGCTCGGCGCTCATCAGCAGCCGCCAGGCCCGCAGGTGCACCCCGATCGCCGGCCGGTCGCAGCGGCCGTCGCTGCGCAGGTGGTCGATCAGGTCGCACAGGCTGGTCAGGGCCACGTCCACGGCGGGCAGGCGGCAGACCTCGCCGCCGCCGATCCCGCGCACGGCGATGGCGTAGATGTCGGCCATGCCGGCGTCGTCCGGCCCGGTCCCCAGCGCCTCGAACCGCGCCTCGGCCTGGGCCAGCAGGGAGTCCAGCTCGGCCACGCAGGTCGGGCGGATGGTCGCCAGATTGGCCTGCGCCTGCTCCAGGGCCTCGGGCACCGGCAGGCCGCCCGGCATCCGCAGCAGCTTGGCCAGCCGCGGCTTGGGGAAGACGAAGCGGACGCTGCTCATGACGTCGCCCTCCGGGGCGTGTCGGCGGTGGGGGACGGGGGCGAGACGTCGGTGACCTGCTGGTCCTCGCGCCGCCGCCCGACGCCGTCCGGCGGCCCGTCGTCGCGGAACCGGCGGTCCGGGCCGACGTAGGAGCCGGAGAACAGGAACGGCCGACCTTCCCGCGCCACCCAGACGATCCGCTCCAGCATGACGATCGGCGCGATCGGCTTCTTGACGATGATGTGGCCGCCGCAGTCGCGCGCCCGCACCACGTCGCCGGCCGGGGTGTGCGAGGTGGTCAGGATCACCGGCGTGTAGCAGTTCGGCTCCTGGGCGCTCTGGCGCAGCCAGCGGACGAAGTCGTAGCCCTGGCCGCTCGGGGCCATGCTGTCGACGATGGCCAGGTCCAGCTCGTGGGTCGCCGCCACCTCCTGGGCCATCTCCATCGAGCTGCAGCGGTGCAGCTGCTTGGCCCCCAGGCCGGTGACGATCTGCACCAGGATCGACATCCCCATCGGGGTGTCGTCCAGCAGCAGCACCGAGGCCTTGTCGAGGTTGAACCGGGCGCGGGAGGCGGGGTCTAGGCCCATGGCTCAGAGCCCGCCCGCCAGGGCGGCGGCCGGCTTCGATCCAGGCGATGGCAGGCCGCGCGGTTTCACGCCGCCAGTTGACCCGGACGCCGTTAACAGAGGCTTTCAGGGGACCTCGCGAGC
>JAEYTM010000221.1 GCA_023434015.1 Pseudomonadota bacterium
GCCGACCGCCGCCGCGGCCGCTCGTCAGAAGGTGTAGCCGAGGCCGGCCGTGAACGTGCGGCCCTCGAGCTGGTGGAGCATCACCCGGTCAGACTGGCCGGAGTATTCGTAGCGGCCCTGTTTCGTCAGGTTGGCGACGTTGGCGGTGAGCGCCAGGCCGTTCTCCATCCGATAGCCGACCGAGATGTCGATCCGCCCCTGCCCGTCGACGTAGATCGGGTTGTTGGCCGGTCCGAACTGGTTCTTCAGGTAGGTGTCCCGGTAGTTGTAGGCCACGCGTGCCGAGAAGCCGCCGCGCTCGTAGTAGACGGTGGCGTTGGCCGTGTGCGGCGAGTTGCCGGGGATCTCCACCTCCTCTCCGGTCGCAAGCGTCCGGGAGGAGCTCAGGCGGGTGTAGTTGACGATGCCGCCGAAGCCGTCGAAGGGCGCCGGCAGGAAGCTGAAGGGTGTCTGCAGGCTGATCTCGACCCCGCTGACCTTGCCCTCGCCGCCGTTGCGGAAGGTGGTGGCCATCACCTCCTCCGGCGTGGCCGAGCCCGGGAAGACGTAGTCCTCGGCGAAGCTGATCGGCTCCACGAAGTTCTTGATCTTCTTATGGAAGACGGCGACGGACAGGTAGTTTCCGGCCCCGAAGTAATACTCGGCTCCGGCGTCGAAGGCGTCGGCCTGGAACGGCTCCAGATCCGGATTGCCCCGGGTCAGGGTCAGGTCGTCCTCCGACAGCACCGCCGTCGGATTGATCTCGGTGAAGCGGGGCCGGGTCATCACCCGACCTGCCCCCAGGCGCAGGACGAGCCCATCGACGGCCGTCGGCTCGAACGCCAGGTTCAGGCTCGGCAGGACGTTGGTGAAGTCGTTCGAGCTGCCGGTCGGCCGGACAGACTTCACGCCGCCGATGGTGAAGTTCTCGAACCCGGAGCTGGAATAGTCGGTCTTCACGGCGCGCACACCGACGTTGCCGCGCAGGGCGGCCCAGCCGAGATCGCCCTCGAAGGAGGTCTGGACGTAGGCGGCGAACGACTTGTTGCCGACCTCATAGGCAAGCGCCGGGTCGATGGCCGCCTTGGCGTCGGCCTCGCTGGGACCGTAGCGATCGACAAACGACTGGGCGTCGACATAGGGCCAGATGCGCAGGAAGGCGTCGCCGCCGTGGCCCTTGAAGAACTCGTCGAGCGGGAACGGGCTGGCGGCGTCGGCGAAGGTGAAGGAGGTGGGCCCGGCGGCCGGGCCCTGGGCGGCCTGAACCTCGTTGTCACGCACCTTCACCCCGGCCTGGACGTTGGTGAAGAAGCCTTCGAAACGGCGGGTGACGTCAACCTGGTAGGCGAGTTCGGAGGAGCGCGCCTTGCCGTACTCGTTGAGGTTCTGGTCGATCTTAAAGGCCGCCAGGTCGGCGACGTCGAGGCCGGGCACGACGAAGACCGGCGAACGGGCGTCGGCCCGCAGGTCGTAGCCGACGGTGCGCTCCATGCGGCTGCGGATCCGGCGGTCGTAGCCGATCTGCTGGCCGAGGCTGTAGTCGGCCCGCGCCGAGATCACCCAGTCCTCGGTCTCCCACTTCGGATTGACCGTCAGGCCGTGGGACCGCGTCTCGCGGTTGAGGCCGCGGTTCTGGAAGGTGAACTGCCCCCGCTCGACCAGGACGGAGTCGACCGTGCCGCGGTCGGTGAGGGTCCCCGAGATGAACGGGCGGTTGCGGGCGGTGTTGATGGCCACCCGGCTGATGTTGTCCAGCCGCTTCTCGTGGGCGAGGTTGCCGTTGACGTAGAGTTCGAACTCCGGCCGCGGCCGATACTGCAGCGTCAGGTCGAGGTTGGTCCGCGGCAGGCTGCCGACACGGAACTGCTGATCGAAGTGGGTGGAATAGGTCGCCCCGCGCAGCGGCAGGGTGGCCGGGCGGCCTGTCTGGCTGACCGGCGCCGGCAACCAGCCGTTCATGTTCCGGGTCTGGTCGTTGCGGCGGGTGCGGTCGTCGTAGGAGGCGGAGACCAGTACGCCGAGGGTGTCGCCGAAGAACAGATTGGAGGCCATCACCGTGTACAGCGGGTCGGTCTTGCCGCTGTAGGCGTTGTGGCGGGCCTGGGCCGAGGCGCGGGCGGCGAACCCGCCGATGTCGAACGGCCGGGCGGTGATCAGGCGCACGATGCCGCCGACGCCGCCCTCGTCGTCCTTGGCCTGGGGCGTCTTGACGACCTCGATCCGGGCGAACTGGTCGGAGCCGAAGATCGACAGCGAAGAGGCCATATCGGGGCTTTCGACATTGCCGATGACCAGCGTGGAGCGCCCGTTGATCTCCACGCGGGTGAGATCCGGCTCCAGGCCGCGGATGGTGATCTTGTCCCCCTCGCCTTCCGCCCGGTCCATGGAGATGCCGGGGATGCGCTGGATGGATTCAGCGACGTTCTGGTCGGGGAACTTTCCGAATTCCTCGGCGGTGATGACGTCGATGACCTGGTCGGCGCGGCGCTTGCCGTCGCTGCTGCGGCTCAGCGAGCCGCGGAAACCAACGACCTCGAGCGCCTCGACCTCGCCGTCGCCGTCGCCCTGGGCGCCCCCGGCGGACTGGGCCTGGGCGGCGCTCGCCCCAAAGCCGACGACCGCCGCCAGCACGGACGATGAGACGGCGCGCGCAAGACGGCCACGGCGCGAGACCGCGCAAATAACTCCAGAACCCATAACGCCCGAACCCCCGTATGCAATCGACTGGGGGCGGTCTCTATATTGACCTGGAAGGCAGTTTGATTACGCGAACATGATGTTTGGGTGACGCCTATTCTCATGTCGGCTCAACACATCTGACCACGGACCTTTCGGTTAGTCTCCCGAGCGCGCCTTCTGGCCGGGCCAGCGGGTGTCGATGGGCAGGGCGGGATCGGCGGTCACCTTCAGGGCGGCGCAGTGGTGGTAGCTGAACCGGCCGTCAGCGTTGACGCCGTGCTCCTCCATGAACTGCAGCACCTGCAGGGTGCAGTTGTCGCAATCGATGTTGGGGATGCGGATGTCGGTCTCGAACAGCGGGTTGGCCGGCTTCTCGCGGTGCAGCCACAGGCCGTCGGCGAGCACCGGCGGCTTCGGGTCCGGGTCGATCTTGCCGGAGACCGAGATCGGGCCGCGCGGGCTGTCGCGGGTGACGTCCTCGGGGTGGCCCGGCAGTTCGGCGACGTCGAGGACGGCCAGGGCGATCCGGTAGTAGCCGGGATGGTAGATGGTCTCGTTGACCTTCACCTTGAGCAGGGCCCCGCCGCGCACCGGGGTGACGATGCCAGTGGGCACGCCCGGATCGGCGCTGGTCCCGCCGCAGGGGCCCAGCTTCTGCGGATCGCCGAGCCGGTTCTGCTGCAGGCTGGCCGCGGGTTCGGACAGGATGAAGTGGGCCGAAGAGGCGCCCGGCAGGGCCAGCATGACAGCGCTGGCGCCGATGGCGGCGGCGATAGGAAGTCTCATCCGGCTCAATCCCCTTCGTGGCGGTAGCGACGCCCCCGGCGCCTGCGCCTCCTTAGCACGGCCAGCGCCGCCGCCAAGCTGGTCGAACGGCGTTTCCCGGCGTCGTGCGCCAAGGGGGGCTGGTCCGCGCGGGGGTCGGCGGCGTATCTGGTCACGACCACTCGCTGCAGGGACGCCATGACCGACCGCAGACATCTGATCGCCGCCCTGTCGGCGGGCCTGCTGGGGGCCTGTTCGCCGCTGGGCGCCTACAGCGCCCTGACTCCGCGGACGCCGGGTATCCGCCGGGCCGCCAGCGCCGCCGCCTACGGGAACGGACCGCGGCAGGCGCTGGACGTCTACCTGCCCCGCCGGCGGGCGACGGACGCGCCGGTGCTTGTGTTCTTCTACGGCGGCGGCTGGGAGGACGGGTCGCGCCAGGAGTACGCCTTCGCCGGCCGGGCCTTCGCCGCGCGCGGCTTCGTCACCCTGGTGCCGGACTACCGCCTGCGCCAGGAGGCCCCCTACCCCGCCTTCCTGCAGGACTGCGCCGCCGCCGTCGCCTGGGCCCAGCGGCACGCCGCCGAGTACGGC
>JAEYTM010000311.1 GCA_023434015.1 Pseudomonadota bacterium
CGCTGTCGACAGCCTGGGGGCAGGCGGCGAAATAGGCGGCCTCGTCGAAGTCGCCGGCGGGCCAGGCGCCGTCGAAGCTGCCGACCTCCAGGTAATGCATCAGCGGGTTCGCCTGGACCTCCGGCGAGCCGCCCATTTGCTGAACGTAATAGGTGGGATTGAAATGCGGGGTCGGGCTCTTGCGGGCGGGACCGCCGACGCGAAGGAAGTCGGTCACCGGCTCCGCGCGCGCCGCCCGGCCGGCCTGAGCGGCCCAGTGGCCGGCGTCGATCAGGGGGTGCGGGTCAAGACCCTGGGCGACGCCGTGCACGACATAGTGCAGCAGGGGGGCGACGCCCGCGGCGGCGACTTCTGGATAGCGCTCCAGGTACCAGGCGCCGGCGAACAGCGGATGCGGCTCGAGTCCCTGCCGCCAGCCCTCGCGCAGATAATGCACGAGGGGATTCTCGCCCGACTGCGCGATCGCCTCGCACTGGCCGACGTAGAAGCGCAGATCGAACAGCGGGTGCGGATCGAGGCCTTCGGCCGCCCCCCGGAACAGGAAGTGCTGCAGGGCGGTGAGCCGGCCGAGGTGGGCGCCCACCAGCGCGCGATAGGCGGCGACATCCAGCAGCGGGTGAGGATCGCGTCCTTCGCGGTCCCCGAGGACGAGGTAGTGGGCGAGCGGCGCCCAGGCGCTGCCGGCGAGCCCGGGATTTTCAGAAAGATAGGCGGCCTGATCGAACAGCGCCCGCGGCCGCACGGCGGGATCGGGACCGGCCCGGACATAGGCCGTCAGGCCGGCGGTCGCGTCCGGCGATTCGCCCAGGCCATTCTGCAGCGAGCGATCCCAGGCGCCCGAGGCGGCCAGTAGCAGGGCGCGTCCCGGCCATTTCGCGCGGGCGAGCAGGCGGCCGAGCCGCAGAGGCAGGGCGCGTCCGGCGTGCGGCCCGTAGCGTCGGCGGCTGACGGCCTGGAATCTGAGCCAGCGATCCTGCGCCAGACGTTCCCGCTCTGCCTTGAGCGCCCGGCGGCGCGCCATGAGGGCCGCGGGATCGGCGGCTGGCGACGGAACGTCCACCACGGTCGACTCAATTGTCGGCAAGGATCGAATCGAGGCGGCGGGCGGCTTCAGACGCATCCCGGCGCAGGACGTCGAGCTGCATCTGCAGGCGCTCCACGTCGGCCCGCCAGCCGGCCTCGAGTTCGGCGCGGTCGGCCGTCATGCGGCGCTGTTCGAACTCCAGCTTCTGGCGGGTCTCCAGCAGTTCGACGCGCGTGGCGTCGAGGTCGCGGGTGATCGGCGAGATCAGCATCCCGGTTTCCTCGCGGCGCCGCAGAAGTTCGCGCGCGGCCGCCTGCAACGGCGCCGGGTCCGGCGCGGCGCCGGCCGCCGCGGCCCGGAACCATCCGTAGACCGAGGCGGTCAGTTCGCCCGCCCAGCCCAAGGCCTCCAGCTCGCCGCCGGCCGCGTTGTGGCGCAGATCGGGGGTGAGGAAGCGGTCGATCTCGGCCGCCGCGGCGTCGTCCAGCCGGGGCAGGGGCGCACCGTGGGCCGCCTCGATCCGCGCCGCCTCGCCGCGCCAGTCCGACAGCAGGGCGTCATAGCCGACGAAGGCGCGGGGCAGGTCCCGGCTGTGAGCCTCGGCGGACAGCATGTAGGCGGTCCAGAGCAGAACCGACTTCTCCAGCGGGAAGCCATTTCGCCGCGAAAGCGAGCCGGCGACGGCCAGGGGGTCGCGGACCGGAATGACCGCGCGGGCGCCGATGTCGAGATCGTCCAGCGCATGACGCCACAGTGGCGCCAGGACGCTGACCCGGGGATCCTTCAGCAGCGGATGCCGCAGGCCACCGTATTCTTCCTCGAACAGCGCCTTGGCCCGCTTCAGCCAGACCTGCTCGTCCGGATGCGGCAGGGGGCGGAAGGGAAAGGTGAAGATGTCGTCCCAGGCCGACCCCGCGGCGCGCAGCCGTTCGCCATTGAAGATGGCGATCTTCCAGGGTTCGAAATAGCCCTTCGCGTTGTGCTCGTCGCCGGGCATGACGTTGCGCGGCAGGTCCGCGCCGGCGAGGCCGAGGAGCTGGGTCACCGCGGAGGTGCCCGACCTGTGCATACCCAGCACGAGGTAAGCGATCCGCCGGCCGGCGGCTTGGGTCGTGGCGGTTGGGGCGGCCTTCTTCGTCGTCATCTCACGTCCAGGCACGTTGTCGAACGAGCGTGGCTCTACGGGGCGGGGTCGCGGGTCGCAAGCCCTGCCGCCGGTTGATCGTCACCGCCTTCTGTTGCACAGAAGCGCTCTCCGCCGCGAAGGGAATCTACGCCTCATGGCCGCTACGGCCCTCGCCGAGGAAGTGTATGGCGTTCTCGCCCTGGCCGTCGATCGGGGGTTCTACCGGGCCGCCTATCCCGAGTTACGCACCCTCGGCTTCGATCCGCTGAAGCACTATGCCGAGGAAGGGTGGCGCGACGGACGTGATCCCGCGCCGTGGTTCAACGTGGCCGCCTACCTCCAGGCCAACGACGACGTCCGGGAATCGGGCGTCGAGCCGCTGCACCACTACCTGACCCGCGGCTGGCGGGAGGGTCGCGACGCGGCGCCGTCGGAGCACGGGGCCGCCTATCTGATGACCGCCGCCCGGCGCGGCGACGTCCCGGGGTGGCGCTTCGACCCGCCGGACCCCAACGGTCCGACCCCGGAAGAGATCGCGGCTGACGCCACGGCCCGGGCGGCTGAGGCGCAGGCTCGGGAAGACCAGTTGCAGGCCGAGCGCGACGTCGTCGCCGCCGAGTTCGATGCCGAACATTATCTGGCGACCAACCCGGACGTCGACGAGGTCGATCCGCTCCGCCACTTCCTGACCCGCGGCTGGCGGGAGGGCTGCGATCCCAACCCACGGTTCTCCCTCAAGGAGTATCTGGAGACCTATCCCGACATCGCCGAGGCCGGGATCAATCCCTTCGTCCACTTCATCCGCGCCGGTCGCGCGGAGGGCCGGCTGGCGCGCAACGAACTCGGCTTCCGCTACGAGATGATCGCCGGGCTGTTGCCAGTGGAGGAGCGGGTGGCCCGCGCCGTCCGCGCGTCGAACCGGGTGAAGGCCGCCGATCCGGCGCTGCTGGCCGCGGCGTTCGCCCAGTCGCGGACCGGCCTGCGCGATCTGCACCTGACCTTCAGCCACGACGACTACACCACCAACACCGGCGGGGTGCAGCTCTGCCTCCAGCGCGAGGGCGCGCTGATCGCCGAGCTGGGGCGCGATCACCTGCATCTCTATTCGGCCAAGCCCTGGCCTGTGGTCCGCACGGCGTCCGACGCCAGCCTTCTGGGGGTGGTGCTGAACGGCCGGCGGGTCGGAAGCTTCGCGCCGCAGGCCATCATCGACGCCCTGGCCGTCGCGGTCGCGGCGGTCGAGCCCGGAACCCGCAGTCTGGCGCTGCACAGCCTGCTGGGCCACGAGCCGGACCAGACCGCGGACATCGTCCAGGCCGCCGGGATCGCGGGCGGCTTCTTCTGGCTGCACGACTTCGCCAGTCTCTGCGCCGGCTACCACCTGCTGCGCAACGATGTGGAAGACTGCGCTGCGCCGCCGCCGGACAGCCCGGCCTGCGGCATCTGCGTCTACGGCCCCTGGCGCGCGCGGCATCTGGAGGCGCACGAGCAGCTGTTCCGCCGTCTCGACCTCGTCGTCGTCGGCCCCTCGCAGCCGACCCTGGAGCTCTGGCGGCGGAGCTGGAGCTTCCCGACCCGGGGGGAGATCGTCCATCCGCACGCCCGGCTGGTGGAGCGCGCGCCGGCGCCGCCGGTTTCGCAGGAGCGGCCATTCCGCCTCGCCTATGCCGGCATGCCGACCAGCCACAAGGGCTGGCCGATCTTCCTCGACCTGGTGAAGAGGCACGCTAAGGATCCGCGCTACACCTTCCTGCACCTGGGCGGGGTGGCCGCCGGACCCGCGACGGTGGAGTTCCACAAGGTCGTGGTGACCGGCGCGCGGCCGAACGCGATGCAGGACGCGCTGGAGAAGCTGGAGGTCGACGCCGTGCTGATGTGGCCGCTCTGCCGCGAGACATTCTCCTTCGCGGCCTACGAGGCGGTCGCCGCCGGCGCGGCCATCGTCACCGGTCCGGACAGCGGCAACGTCGCGGCGTTCGTCGAGGCGTCGGGCCACGGCTGGGTGCTGCCGGGCGAGGACGCGCTGGCGGCCGCTCTGGAAAGCGGCGAGATCGCGTCCCTGGCCCGCGCCCGCCGCAAGCCAACGCTCTACGACCTGGCCTTCAGCGGCATGACCGTGGACCTGCTGGCGCCGGAGGTCGGCGCGTGAAGGTCCTCTGCTACTCCAGCTTCACCTTCTCCTACCTGAACCGGGCGCGGGTGCTGTTCCAGACCCTGCGGCGCTTCCACCCGGACTGGGAGCTGGTGGCGCTGATCACCGATGAGCCGCCCTGGAGCTTCGACTTCAACCCGGCGAGCGAGCCCTTCGACCGCATCGTCTGGGCCCGCGACCTGGGGATCCCGGATTTCGACGCCTGGCTGTTCAAGCACGACGTGGTCGAGGTCTGCACGGCGGTGAAGGGCCCCTTCATCCACCAGGCCTGCGCCTCGGGGGCCGACGCGGTCATCTACCTCGATCCCGACACGGCGCTGTTCTCCAGCCTGGAGCCGCTGGAGCACCTGCTGGACGAGCACGACATCGTCCTGACGCCGCATCTCATCGAACCGAACGTCAAGCCGACCGCCATCGCCGACAACGACCTGTCGGCGTCGCGCACGGGAATCTTCAACCTCGGTTTCGTGGCCATCCGCACCAGCGGAGAGGGCGCGCGGTTCGCCAGGTGGTGGAACGACCGGCTGCTGGCCTACTGCTACGACGACATACCCAACGGCCTGTTTGTCGACCAGCGGTGGTGCGACCATGTCCCGGCGCTGTTCGACAAGGTGAAGGTCCTGCGCGACCCGGGCTACAACGTCGCCAGCTGGAACCTCAGCACCCGCTCGGTTGCGGTCGGGAAGGACGGGGCGATCACGGTCAACGGCGCGCCGCTGCGCTTCTGGCATTTCACCAAGCTCGGCCCTCTGGGCGACACCATGACCAAGCGCTACGCCGGGCGGAACTTCCCGGTCTACGAGATCTGGCGCTGGTACCGGACCCTGGTCGAGGCCGCGACAGAGGCTTCGATCCCGGAGCGGTGGTGGGCTTACGACACCTATGCCGACGGGGCGCCGATCCAGAAGAGCCACCGGGTCGCCTATCGCCACCGGGAGGACCTGCAGACCAGCTTCCCGGATCCTTTCGCCAGCGGCGAAGGCAGCTACCAGAAGTGGCTGGCGGAGCAGGGGCTCTAGGCGTCCTCGTCCGCGCCTCGGCTTGACAGGGCGCCGGTCGCGCCCGAGAGAACCCCTTCGAGTCAACGGGAGGGGCCGCGGGCGCTGCGGCCGAAGTGTTGCCTAATTCAGCCGCTCACCCACCCGCCGGCCTGGCCGCCAAGGCCGCCGCCGTCGCCGCCAAGGTCGCAGTCCTGCGCGGAGAGCTCGGTGCGGCCGTCGGGCTCGCCCACGAGTCGCAGCTGCGTGAGGCGCTCGCCCGCACCGAACTGACCGGGGCGCTGTCCGAGGTGCTGACCTCCCGCGCGAGACTGGCGGCGCGCGAGCGCGAGGCGGGCGCCCGGGCCTACTTCCGCCATGCGCCACGTCGCGGCCCCCGACCCCGAACCCTTCGGTTCGACCGCCTGCTGGTGTCGCTGCGAAGCTTAGGCCAGACGCTGCTGATCGCCCGGACGGGCGTGTGGCGGACCAGCGGGCGTTGGGTTCAGGACCTGCGCCACATCGCGGCCTACGCCCGGCGCCGCGCCAGCCCCGCGGTCTCGCCGCTCACCCTGTTCGACCAGGCCTGGTACCTGGAAACCTATCCGGACGTGGCCGCCTCGGGCGTCGCGCCGCTGGTCCATTATCTTGTGGCCGGCGCCGCCGACGGTCGCTCCCCGCACCCGTTGTTCGACGCCCGTTGGTACCTGGACCGCAACCCGGGCGTCCTGCCGCCCGGGGTCTCGCCGCTCGAGCACTTCCTGAAGATCGGCGCGGCGGAGGCGCGGGCGCCCCACCCGCTGTTCGATATCGCCTATTATGCCGGCCAGTCCCCGGACCTCCTGCCGGGCGAGGACCCTGTCTCCCACTACATGCGGGAAGGGTGGCGGCTGGGGTTGAGCCCCAGCCCGCTGTTCGATCCGGCCTGGTACCGCCGACAGATGCCTCAGCGCAGCGCCTCGATCCCGCCGTTCCTGCACTATGTGACCACCGGGGCCGCCCAGCGGCTCTCCCCTCACGCCCTGTTCGACCCGGTCTGGTACCTGGAACAGAATCCCGACGTCGCCGCGACCGGCGCCGATCCCCTGCGGCACTTCCTGGAGGGCGGGGCCGCGGAAGGTCGCGATCCGAGTCCCTGGTTCGACATGCACGACTATGTCGCCCTGCGCGGCGACGCCCTGGCGCCGGAGGCCAACCCGCTGATCGACTATCTTCAGGGCGGCGCCTGGGAGGTGATGGAAGCCCGGCCCGGGGTGCCCATGCCGGTCTACCTGGCCACCCATCCCGAGGTGGTCCGCGACGGCCTCACGCCGCTGGAGCACTGGGCGCGGCAGGGGCGCGACTGACCGGGAACGGAACGCCGAGCGCGGCGAGCTGGCGGTGGATCGTCGCATAATATTCCGGCACGTAGTGGAATGGGCTGAGTCCCCACTGATGGGCTTCGTCGGCCAGCCGGTGCTGGGGAGCCTCAACCCTGGCCAGCCGCGGCATCAAGGCCGTGAAACGCGCTTCGTAGCGGGCGAGGAGCGCGTTGTGGGCGGCGATCTGCCCGGTGCAGCCGGGCATGACCTCCACATTGTCCAGCGGACGGCGTCGCCCGGCTGGCGACACGCTGAAACGCGCCCAGCGGGCGGAGTGCAGGATGAGCCTGGCGTCCTTCAGCGGCGTGGCCCGGACGAGGGCGGAGAACTCGGCCGCCGCGCTGTCCCATAGCCTCTCGCAGCCGCTGGACATCCGCGGGATGGTGCGCGCCCGGCGGAAGGCGGGCTGGCGAAGATAGCCGCTGGCCTCCAGCTCCCAGCTGGCGGTGACGAAGGCGTCGCCGACGCTCAGAAGGTCGAAACGCTCGTCGATGAAATCAAAGATCAGGTGGGTCGGCCGGAAGGCGACGAGCGTGTTCAGGGCGGTCTTCTGCAGGTCCGCCACCATCGCCCGGTGCTGTTGTGGCCGCAGCCCCTTCGGCGGGGTCGCCGAGGGTCGGAAGCCCGCCACCGCCGGCCCGAACAGGCCGGGCAGGCTGGTGCGGGAGATGTAGAGCAGCGCCACCCCTGCGTCCGCGCGCACGGGCCACAGGTCTCGCGTTATGCAGCTGCCCAGCACAGCGACCCTCGGCAACGAGGCCTCCACGATCGTGCGCGATATGCGCGTGGCAGGCCTTTATCACGGCGAGATACGTCCCGCGGCGCCCCGCGTGCGGCCGCACGCATAAAGCCTGCAGGATTGACATCGCGGGGGCGCCCGAGCATCTGTCCGCGGCCCGAAATTCACCGGGCGGACCCGCGACATCGGGGCGCGACCGGTATTCACCCCAAATAAGCCTCCTTTAGGTTATCTTGGGCGGCAAGACGGACGGACGGCGCAGCGCTACATGAAATTTCTGACGTTCCTTGTGAACCAGCCGGACACCGTGCTGACCCGCGCCGTTGCGGAGGGCAAGAAACCCTTCCTCGTCGCGGCGCTGTTCAGCTTCTTCTCGAACGTGCTCTACCTGGCGCTGCCGCTCTATACCTACCAGGTGTACGGGCGGGTTCTGGTGAGCCAGAACCAGGCGACCCTGTGGATCCTCACGCTGGTCACCCTGTTCGTCTTCGCCGTCTCAAGCGCCATCGACGATTTCCGGGCGCGGATTCTGATCAACTACGGCATCGTTCTTGATCAGCGCGTCTCCGGCCGACTGTTCAGCAGCCTGTTCGACGCCGCCGTGCGTGGCGAGCCCAGCGCGCGCTCGCAGGCTCTGCGCGATCTCGACCAGTTCCGTCAGACGCTCACCGGCGTCGGCGCCGCGGCGATCTTCGACCTGCCCTGGATCCCGGTTTTCCTCGGGGTGCTGTTCGTCATCGATCCGCTGGTCGGCGTGATCACCACCATCGGCGCGGTGGTGCTGCTGGTGCTGGCCCTGATGCAGGAGCGGTCGATCCGGCCGGTGCAGCGCGAGGCGAACGACGCGGCGATCAAGAGCTACGCCTTCACCGAGGCGGCGCTGCGCAACGGCGAAGTCGTCAGGGCGATGGGCATGCTTCCGACCCTCGGCCGCGCCTGGACGCAGCACAGGGCGGTGACGATCGAGCGCGGCGCCGAGGCGTCGGAGCAGTCGAACACCTATACCGACATCATCAAGGCCTTCCGCATGGGCATCCAGGTGCTGATCATCGCGATCGGCGCCTATCTGATCCTCAAGGGGCAGATTCATTCCGGCCTGCTGTTCGCCAACATGATCCTGGCCAGCCGCGCCCTGCAGCCGATCGAGAAGATCGTCGCCTCCTGGGAGTCGCTCAACAACATGGCCCGCGCCCATGAGCGGTTGCAGAATTTGCTGACCAAGGCCGAGGCCCCGCCGCCGGCGACCAGCCTGCCGCGACCGGTCGGCAAGCTGAGCGCCGAAGGCGTAAACTTCGCCCCCTTCGGCGCGCCGAAGCTGGTGCTGGCCAATATCAACTTCGCCATCGAGCCCGGCGAGGTGCTGGGCATCGTCGGTCCGTCGGGAGCCGGCAAGTCGACGCTCGCTCGCCTGCTGGTCGGGATCTGGAAGCCGATCAACGGCGTCGTGCGTCTCGACGGCGCCGACGTCTTCACCTGGGACCGCGCGGACTTCGGCCGCCATGTCGGCTACCTGCCGCAGGACACGGAACTGTTCTCCGGCAGCGTCCGGCACAATATCGCCCGCTTCCGCGACGACATCACCGACGAACAGGTGGTCCGCGCCGCCCAGCTGGCCGGCGTCCACGAACTGATCCTGCGCATGCCCAAGGGGTACGACACCGACGTCGGCGAAGGCGGCGTGACGCTGTCGGCCGGCCAGCGCCAGCGTGTCGGCCTGGCGCGCGCCATGCTCGCCGATCCGGCTTTCGTGGTGCTGGACGAGCCGAACGCCAGCCTCGACGCAGAGGGCGAAGAAGCGCTGATGAAGGCCATCGAAACGCTGAAGGCCGGCGGCGCCACCGTGGTGATCATCTCCCACAAGCCGGGGATCTTCCGCACGGCGGACAGGCTGCTGATGTTGCGCGAAGGGCGCGTCGAACTGTTCGGACCGCGCGATCAGGTGCTCAGCCGCCTGGTCAAGCCGGCCGAGGTCCGCGTGGTGGAGGCCGGCCGATGAAACTCGAGCTCGGTCCCGTCCGCTCGACCTACGTCCAGCCGGTCTTCGGCGGCGACGACCAGGGGCCGATCGATCCGACGCTGAAGAAGCGGATGCGTAAGCCGATGATCATCGGCGCGCTGGTCATCGGGATCCTCGTCGTCGGCCTTGGCCTGTGGGCCTCGTTCACGCCGTTGAGCACGGGCATCACCGCGCCCGCCGAAGTGCGCGTCGAGGCCAACAGCAAGACGATGCGCCACCGGGAAGGTGGCGTCGTGCGCCAGATCCTGGTGCGCGAGGGCCAGCTGGTGCGCGCCGGCCAGCCGCTGATCCTCTACAACGACGTCGAGGCCCGGGCCGCATACGACGTCTATCAGAACCAGGCCGACACCTTGCTGGCTCAGGCCGCCCGCTTCAACGCCGAAGCCACGGGGCGCGATTCGCTGGAGTTTCCGCCCGAGCTGATGGCCCGGGTGTCCGATCCGCGGGTCGCCGGCATGGTCCGCGACCAACAGTTCCTGTTCTCCACCCGGCTGCAGCTCTTCCAGAGCCAGACCTCCGTCCTGGGCCAGCGGCTCGACCAGATCGAGACCCAGATCCAGGGGCAGCAGGCCCAGGTCGCCGCCGTGGAGGAGCAGAGTACGCTTACCGGCGAGGAGATGGCCGGCTACCAGACCCTGTACGAGAAGGGCTACGCGCCGAAAAACCTCATCCTGCGCTATCAGCGCACCATGGCCGAGCTGGCCGGCCGTAAAGGCTCGCTGACCGCCGACATCGGCCGGTTGCGTCAGCAGATCGGCGAGACCCGGATGCAGATGGTCTCGGTCCGCGATCAGCGCGAGAGCCAGGCCGCCGAGGGTCTGCGCGAGACGCAGTCGCGCCTCGCCGACGTCCTGCCCCGCCTGACGACGGCGAAGCAGACCCTGGACTCGACCGTGGTCCGTTCGCCGGTCGACGGCTACGTCTTCGGGCTTACCCAGTTCACCGTCGGCGGCGTGACAGCGCCCGGCGAGGTGCTGATGGAGGTGGTGCCCGCCGATTCGCCGCTGATGGTCACGGCGATGATCAAGCCGTCGGACGTGGACGAGGTTCGCGTCGGCATGGACGCCCGCGTGCGGCTCAGCGGCCTCAACCAGCGGTTCCACAACCCGATGCCGGCCAAGGTGGTGCTGGTGTCCGCCGACCGGATCACCAACCAGCAGACCGGCGAGGCCTACTATCGAGTCGATCTGCGAATCGATCCGAAGGAGCTGGCCAACATCAAGCCGGGCCTGAAGGTGACGCCGGGCATGCCCGCCTCGGCCATGATCGTGACCGGCAGCCGCACTGTCATGGGCTTCCTGATTTCGCCCATCACCGACACCATGAGAGACGCGTTCCGCGAAGAGTAGATGGCGCCCGCGGGGGCCGGCTGCACAGGGTGGCGGTCCCCTTTTTGCGGTTGCGCATTTGGTGAGGTTCCGATACGTCTTCCCTCGGGCTCGTTTAACCTTCGCCGCGGCCGTGCTGTGGCGCTTGGGGTAATGGACCGTCGGGACTGCTCCATCGGGGATGGGGGTCAGGCGTGCCGGGGGTCCGTGTGACACAGACTGGAGAGACTAATGGCGACCTATATTTTCGAAAGCATCACGGCGGCGCAGGCCCAAGCCTATACGGCCGGCACTGACACCCTCGTGTTCACCAACGTCGGCACGACTCCGACGAACACCACGGTGGCGTACAACGCGGCGACGGTTCTGGATCCGGCCACGGTGACCATCACCACCCCGACCGGTTCGGTGACCTTCGGCCCGGGCATTGCTGGCGAAAGCGATTTCGCCTTCCAGGCCGCGGGCTCGCTCTATGTGGGCGCCGTCGGCCAGGACAGCTTCGCGGGCGGCACGAGCGCTGACGCCATCTACGGCGGCGCGGGCGACGACTCGCTGACCGGCGGTACGGGCAACGACGTGCTGCAGGGCAACCAGGGCAACGACACCCTGAGCGGTGACGCCGGTAACGACACCGTCTACGGCGGCCAGGGCAATGACTCGATCGCGGTCGGCGACGGCTCCAACTACGGCCAGGGCAACCTCGGCGACGACACCATCACCTCCGGCGCCACCTCGACCAACTATCTCTATGGCGGTCAGGGCAACGACATCGTCAGCGGCAACAGCGGCAACGACTACCTGAACGGCAACCGCGACAACGACACCGTCGTCGGCGGCGGCGGCAACGACACCATCCTCGGTGAGCATGGCAACGACAGCCTCAGCCAGAGCGGGACGGGCACGAACGCCATCGACGGCGGCGTGGGCGACGACACGATCGTGTCGGCCGCTGGGTCGAACACCCTGACGGGTGGCGAGGGTAACGACTCGATCACCATCTCGGGCAGTGCTGCGGGCACGGCCAACCTTGTCCAGGCCAACGCCGGCAACGACACCATCGCCGTGACCTCTGACGGCGTGGACTATGTCTACGGCGGCCAGGGCGACGACACCATCACGGTGGGCGGCGCTGGCGCTGACGTCATCAACGGCAACGCGGGCAGCGACCTGATCACGGTCACCGGCGCCGGCAACAAGTCGATCTTCGCCGAAGGCGGCGATGATACGGTTGTTGCCACCGGCGCTGGCGGCAACAACGGCGTTGACGGCGGCGCGGGCAACGACAACCTCGCGACCGGCGGCGGCAACGACACCCTGACCGGCGGCGAAGGCAACGACACCCTCGCTGGCGGCGCCGGCAACGACGTCATCGCGGGCGACGCCGGCGACGACAACATCACCGGCGACACCGGCAACGACAACATCTCGGCGGGGTCGGGTAACGATACTGTCACGGGCGGCGCCGGCAACGACACCATCACCGGTGGCGACGGCAACGACAGCATCGACGCGGGCGACGACAACGACAATGTCAACGCCGGCGACGGCAACGACTCGGTGGTCGGCGGCGCTGGCAACGACACCATCGACGCGGCTGGCGGCAACGACTCCATCCAAGGCGGCACTGGCAACGACCTGATCTCGGGTGGCGCTGGCAACGACACCATCGACGGCGGCGCCGGCACCGACACCCTGTCGGGTGGTGAAGGCGCTGACCGCTTCGTGTTCGCCTCCGGCGACTCGGGCGTCACCCTGCCGCTCGACCGCATCACCGACTGGGATGCGTCCGACTCGCTGGACTTCGGCGCTCTGCCGGTCGGCTCCGCCAGCAACTACATCGAGACCACGGCCGATACCTTCGAAGTGGCCAAGCAGCTGGCGGACTCCGCCATCGGCGGCACGACGGTTGACTATGTCGCCGTCCAGGTCGGCGCCAACGTGGTGGTCTTCGCCGACACCGCCGGCAACAACGGCACCGCCGAAGACGCGGTCGTGCTGGTCGGCAAGACGCTCGCCGACATCAGCTTCACGAACTTCGTCTAAGTCGAAGTTCAGGACTGAAAAGTCTGGGGGCCCCCATAGGGGGGGGCCCATTTTTTTGTTAGCGGGG
>JAEYTM010000327.1 GCA_023434015.1 Pseudomonadota bacterium
GCCCGCAGGAGACCGCGGGCGACGTCTCTTCGGCCCGCTACGTCGTCGGCGGGCTCGGCGGCGACAGCTTCAGCGTCGAAGTCCCGGCGGTGGTCAGCCTGACCCGGGCCGGCTCCGGCGAAACCATCGACATGACCCTCGTCCCCAGCCAGACCGCCGGTCAGGTCGCCGGTCCGCCCGGCGCCCCGGGCGAGACGGCCATCGAGGTCGGCGGCCGCCTGCCCATGTCCGCCGCCACCCGCGCCGGCCTTTATGTCGGCGAGGTCGGCGTCACCGTCGCCTATCACTGAGACGCGTCACCGCATCCAGCCGAGCGGCTCGCCCGGCGCCCGCCCGGCGGGCCGTTTCGGCGCCGCCGGCCCCAGCCGGTTAAGCGCGAATTCGCCGAACGCATCGGCCGCATGGCTGGCATGGTCGTGCAGTGGCCCGGCATAGCTGCGCGTCGCCCGGTTCCAGCGCTTGCGATAGGCCCGCAGCCGGTCCAGGCCGACCGCGCACCTCTCCGCGTCGAACCAGGTCAGTGGCAGGGTCAGGCGCCCGGCGTTGATCCGCTCCTCCGGGTTCGCCGCCGCTCCTACCGAGATCGATCGCAGTCCCAGGGAGTCCAGGGTCTCGAACCGCGTGCGCCCGGCCGCGCCCAGCTCGCGCACCATCACGTCGTGCGGCAGGTGGTGGGCGCCATAGATGTACGGCTTGCCGGCGATCGCCTCGTGGACCACCTGCTGCAGCCCTTCGCCGGAGGTCTCGTAGTAGTCGATCGCCCGCACCTCCCGGCCGACCTGCTGGAAGAACCAGATGACGGTGTAGTCGTGGATGCCCAGGTCCCAGGCGGTGTCGACCCGCAACGCCGGATCATACGGGACCCGCGCGATCCGCCCCTCCGCCTGCGCCTTGGCCAGCAGCGGGGCGTAGTAGGCGCCGGGCGCGGCGGCGTCGAAGTCCACCAGATATTCCGAGGCGAACCGCGCCTGCCCCTCCTCCTCCGAGCCCATCTCCGAGATCAGCTCGGCCCGCTCGCTGGCGAGTTGTTCGGGACTGAAGACGTCGGTGTCGGTCGCCGGCGAGCGCAGGGTGAACCAGTGGGGGTCCTGCCGGCGGCTCTCGAAGGCGCGGGTCGCGTGGTTGCGGCCGCGCGGCGTCCACAGGAACAGCGCCCAGCCGCCGTTCTCCGCCAGGATCGGACGGATGAAGTTCCAGGCGTCCGGCTTGGCCAGCGACCACTCGGAGAACACCACCCCGGCCGGCGAGGCGCCCATCAGGCTGTCGTAGTTGTCGGAGCCCGCGACCTGCCAGGTCGATCCGTTGGTCAGCTCCAGCTTCATCTCGCCGTTGAACCGCCGGGCGCGGATCTCCCGCGGGAAGGCTTCCTCGATCCGCCGCCGGCCGGTGTGCGGGTTGACCGCGTCCCAGATCGCCTTGCGGCCCTGCGCCGCCTCCGGCAGCAGGTGCCAGTAGCCGCCGGGCCGCTCCGCGGCGGCCAGGGCCGCCCAGTGCAGCGCCACCTCGTCCTTTCCCCAGCGCCGATGGGCGACCACGTCCGCCCGCGTCCCGCCGTCCAGCAGATAGTCCCACAGGTCCACCTGGTACCCGCGCGGCGACCACTCGATCGGCAGCCGCAGCCGCGGCGCGCTCATCGCCGGCGACCCTTCTCGGGCAGGATCTCGCGGGCGTAGACCGACCCGTCCGGTCGCACGACCTTCTCGAACCGCCGCACCTCGATGATCAGCCGCGGCGGCGCGCGCGAACCGGACTCCTCGCCGGGCTCCGCCGCCTCCGCCCGCGCGCCGTAGCGGCGCGGCGCGCCCTTCGCCGCCCGCCACTGCAGGGTGTTCACATACAGCCGGTCCGCCTGCACCGTCGCCGCCGTAGCGTTCTGCGCCACCAGCAGCGCCTCGTCCGCCCGCCGGTCGGCCGCCATCTCGCGCGCCTGGGCGTAGGCCTCGGCGAAGTCCGGATACTTCTTGATCCAGGCGTAGAGCGTCCCATAGGCCGGCAGCCCGTCCTGGTTGCAGATCCGGAACCACACTTCGCCCTCGGCGATCAGGCCGCAGATCTTCTCCGTCACCGCCTTGCTGTAGCGGATGTAGGTCACCTGCCCTTCGGCATCGGCCTGCTTCTTGCGCGGCGCCGGCTGCTTGCGCCGCCCGGTCCTGGTGCGCTCGCCCGCGCCCGTCCGCGCCCCGCGCGGCCTCCCGGGCCGGCGCAGTTTGGTCTCGTCTTCGTCCATGATGTCCCTCGCTCGTGGAGTTGGCGCGCCGGCCCGCTTGCGCGAATGTGCCCGCGCATGTCGGATCGCCGCGCGCTCGCGCGTCCTTCGTCGGTCAGACCAAAGGAGACTGCAGATGGCTTATGTGGATGGTTTCATCGTCGCCGTGCCCAAGGCGAACATCGAGGCCTACAGGGCGATGGCCACCACCGCCTCCGAGGTCTGGAAGGACCACGGCGCGCTCAGCTATGTGGAGTGCATCGCCGACGATGTGCCCTATGGCGAACTGACGTCCTTCCCGCGCGCGGTGCAGGCGAACGACGACGAGGTCGTGATCTTCGCCTGGATCACCTACGAATCCCGCGAACAGCGCGACGCCATCAACGCCAGGGTGATGGCCGACCCGCGCCTCAAGTGCGACCCCGCCGACATGCCGTTCGACGGCAAGCGGATGATCTACGGCGGGTTCGACAGCTTCGTCTCCGCGTAGGCCGTGGCCCCTCACCCGTCATCCCGGAACGGGCGCAACCCGTATCCGGGACCCGGGGCGGACGCACGGCGCCCGTCGTGAGGCATGAGCGCGGAACAGAGTTCGCTTACGCCGCCGGCGATTCCTGCCATGAAGGGACGGTCCGCCGCTTCCGGCGGCGCGTTCGCGAGCCCGTCATGAAACCTCCGCCCAAGCGGCTGTCCGACCTCAAGGGCTCAGCCCCGCGCAACGACACCTATGCGCCGCCGACGCCGAAGGTCTCGCGCCGCAAGCCGGCCAAGGTGCTCACCGCCGCCGAACGCGCCGCCTTTATCGCCTCGCGACCGGACCTGAAGCCGAAATCCTAGCGCCGGTTCCCTGACGGACTGCTGCGCCCGACGCCTTCCCGTCCAACAGGGGCGATCCCAGGGCGCACTCATCAACGCTGGCATAATTCTCACAAAAACGCGCGCGAATGTCAAGAACAAAATAGGAACCTGAAGTCCGTCGTTCAGGCGCTGACGGCTCCACCCGGCGGCCCGGCGTCCTGCCGCAGCCGCGCCTCGACGATGCAGACCAGGCCGTCGGGCCGGTAGTCCACCTCCACCCGGCCGTCGAGTTCGGCGGCGAGGCCCCGTCCCAGCAGCCGCGTGCCGAAGCCCTTGCGCGTGGGGACGACCACCGGGGGGCCGCCGGTTTCGCGCCAGCACAGCTCCAGCCGGGCGTCCGGCGCCGCCGGCCGGATCGTCCAGTCGATCGTCACCCGCCCGCCGGCCTGACTCAGCGCCCCGTACTTGCTGGCGTTGGTGGCCAGCTCGTGCAGCGCCATGGCCAGGGCCAGCGCCGGCTGAGGCTCCAGCCTCGCCTCCGGCCCGCAGATCCGGAACCGCTGCCCCGCCGCGATCTCGAAGGGCTGCACCGCCCCCTGGACGATGGCCGACAGCTCGGCCCCCTCCCAGTTTTCGCGGGTGAGCACGTCGTGGGCGCGGGACAGCGCCAGCAGCCGCTCCAGGAAGGCGTCCCGGTCGCCGCCGGCCCGGTCGGTCTGGGCGGCGATCGACTGCACGGTCGCCAGGGTGTTCTTCACCCGGTGGTTCAGTTCGTGGATCAGCAGGCGCTGGTGTTCCTCCGCCCGCCGCCGCACCTCGATCTCCTGCTGCGCCGCCTGGTAGAGCCGCGCGTTGTCGATGGCGATGGCGGCCTGGGCGGCGAGGCCGGTCATCAGCCGCTCGGCCCGCTCGGTGAAGACGCCCGGCTCCGGATGGCCGAACAGCAGGCTGCCGATCACCTCCCCCGACCGCGACTTCACCGGCACGGCCAGGTAGCTGCGCACCGGCAGGTGTCCCGGCGGCATGCCGAAGTGCGGCCCGCTCTGGCCGTAGCGCGGGTCCTGGGTGATGTCGTCGCAGCGCACCGGGTACAGGCCGGCGAAGGTCGGGTGGAACACCGCCGTATTGCGCGGCTTGCCCAGCGCCTCGAACGCCGAGCGCGGCGCGCCGGACAGGGCATAGAGCAGGAAGTGCTCCCCCTGCTCATTGAGCATATTGTAGAAGAACGCCCCGAAGGCCGCACCGCTGAGCGCGACGCCCGCGTCGGTCACCCGCTGCACCACCCGCTCCGGGTCGAGTTCGGCGGCGATGCCTTCGCCCGTCTGGTTAAGGGTCTCCAGCGCATCGCTCTCGGCGCGCAGCCGCGCTTCGCTGGCCGCCAGTCGAGCCTTGGCCCGCCGCTCGTCGGCCACCGCGGCCAGCAGCAGGATGGTCACGCCGCTGGCGGCGGCGAACTGCTGGGCGATCATCAGCCGGGCACGGGGCTCCAGGGCCAGTTCGGCGATCGGCCCGTAGCCCATCACCGCGCTGTAGATCGCCAGCCCCGAGGTCAGCATCAGCGCCAGGGTCGCGCCGCGCACGCTGAACGCCAGCGCCGCCCAGACCAGCAGCGGGAACAGGTGCCAGGTCCGTACCGGTTGGTTGAACTCGCCGAGGAAAACCACGGCGCCGACCATGCCCGTCGCGGCCAGGCAGATCGCCAGGTGCGCCCACCGCCCGGGCGTGGCCCGCCGCACCCTGGCCTGCGACCATGCCAGCAGGGCGGAGGCGAACAGCAGCACCCCGACGCCGAAGCCGAAGCACCAGACCATGAACAGGCCCGGCAGGACGCTCAGCGGCGTTCCCCCCAGGCCGAGCGCCAGAACCCCTATGCCCGCCGAGATCGCCGAGCCCAGGCCCGCGCCCAGCACGACAAGCCGCCCCATGTCCTTCAGCGAACCAAGCTGGGGATCGAGGGGGCCGCTGCGCCGGATCAGCAGGATCGGGATCACCGTCCCCAGCGTCGTGCCGATGGCGATGGTGGCGTCCACCCACAGCGGCTGGGGCGAGCCGACCAGGGCCGCGGCGAGCAGCCGGCCGAGCGCCAGCGCCGGCCACAGGCGCAGGCCGCGTCGGACCAGCACCGCGAAGGCCAGGCCGGCGGCCGGCCACAGCGCCGTGCCGGCGCCCGGAACCATCGTCCATTGCAGGCCCACGACGGCGAGCAGCGCATAGCCGACCGTCAGACCGGCCAGGGCCGGAAGGTCGCCGCGCCCGGGCAGCGCTTCTGAGAATCGCAGCTTGAACACTCGCCGCCCCCGGCAGGACCGCCGCGCCCCGCGCGCGGCGCGCACGCGCCCCCTGCCCATTTAAAGCGCAAGCCGGGCGCACCGTTCAAGCTTGACGGCCACCGCCGGGGTTAATACATAAGTATATGCTTAAGGAACAGGACAGCCTCGACCGGGTCTTCCAGGCGCTCTCCGACCGCAGCCGGCGGGTGATGGTCGACCGGCTCAGCCGCGGCCCGGCCTCGGTCAGCGAGCTCGCCCGGCCCCTGGCCATGTCCCTGCCGGCGGTGGTGCAGCATCTGCAGGTTCTGGAGGCCGCCGGCCTGGTGCGCTCCGAAAAGGTCGGCCGGGTGCGGACCTGCAGCATCCAGGCCCCGGTGCTCAGCCAGGCCGAACAATGGATCAACGCGCGCCGCATCGGCTGGGAGCGCAACCTCGACCGCCTCGCCGCCTACCTCGACGAAACCGCCCCGCCTTCCGATCCCGAAACGCCCTGAAGGAGACCGAAATGACCGCACGCTCCGTCACCCACGCCACCTTCGTGGTCGAGCGGACCTTCGCCGCCCCGCCGGCCAGGGTGTTCGCCGCCTTCGCGACCTTCGACGCCAAGCGTCGCTGGGCCTGCCACGACGACTGGACCAATACCGAGTTCGACTTCCGGCCCGGCGGCCGCGAGGCCAACCGTGGCGGCGAGCCTGGCGGACCGGTCTATGTCTTCGACGCCCGCTACTACGACATCGTCCCGAACGAACGGATCGTCTTCGCCTACGAGATGTACCGCGACGACGTGCGGATTTCGGTTTCGGTGTCGGCCCTCGAGTTCCGGCCCGACGGCGACGGGACCCGGCTCGTCTTCACCGAGCACGGCGCCTTCCTCGACGGCCACGACACCGCCGAGACCCGCGAGCAGGGCACGGGCGAAGGCCTCGACAACCTCGCCCGCCACCTCGAACACGCTCCCGCCTGAGAGGACCCGTCCGTCATGACCCAGCGCAACGTCACCTACGCGACCTTCAGCCTGGAGCGCATCCTCAGGGTCCCGCCCGCCCGCGTCTTCGCCGCCTTCACCGACCGCCAGGCCAAGGACCGCTGGTTCGGGCCGATGGAGAACTGGGAGCTGCTCGAGCGGGAGTTCGACGTCCGTCCGGGCGGCCGGGAGCGGGCGATGGGCCGCTGGGCGAGCGGGAAGGTCTCGGACTTCGACGCCCGCTACTTCGACGTCGTGCCGGACGCGCGGCTGGTCTACGCCTACGAGATGCACATCGACGGGGTGAAGATCTCCGTCTCCCTGGCCACCGTCGAAATCAGGCCGGTGGGCGCCGGCGCGCGGCTGACCATCACCGAACAGGGCGCCTTCCTCGACGGCTACGACGACAACGGCGCCCGCGAGCATGGCACGAACTTCCTGGTCGACCGTCTCATCGCCACCCTGGAGACCGAGGACGCCTAGCGGGCCTCGCGGATGGCGTCGTGGGTCGCCGTGACCGCCTCGGAGAAGGCGTCGCCGAATTCCTCGACCTCCCACAGCGGCCGGATCTCCAGGGTGACCTCGCCGTCCGCATCGCGGCAGGGCCAGTCCCTGGCCCAGGCGATCGCCTCCTCCAGCGACTCGACCTCCAGCAGGCTGTAGCCGGCGATCAGTTCCTTGGTCTCGGCGAAGGGGCCGTCGGTCACCAGCGGCTTGCCCTTGCTGAACGCCACCCGTGCGCCCTGGGCCGAGGGCTTCAGGCCATTGCCCATGTCGAGCAGCACGCCGGCGTCCTTCATCCGCTGCATGTAGCTCATCATCGCCTCGGCCAGTTCCGGGCTCGGCATGGCTCCCGCCTCTGTCTCGGCGTCGGCCTTGCGGATGATCATCACGCGCATCGGGTCGTCTCCTCGTTCTCGCCGGTCGGCCCGGTCATGGAGACGACGAACGGCTGCCCCGCAGTCCTACAAAATCGGCGGCCGACAAAACCATTCCGGAAGCTTTCGCCTCAGGGCGCGGCCAGGATGTCGAGCGCGACCAGCAGCACCGCCTCCAGCCGGCTGGCCTCGCGCTCGCCGCCGGCCGCCTCGCGCGGTGTCAGCTCGCGGCCGCACACCCGGTCGCAGGCGGCGATCAGATCCGGCTGGCCGAGCAACTGGCGCCGGTACATGGCCAGCTTCATCTCGGCCTGCCGCCGGCCCTCAGCCCGGGCCACCAGCTCCGACAGCGGCGCGCCGCCGTCGCTCATCCCCGGCTGGATCTCCAGGGTCGAGCCGATCACTGAGGCCGCCATCGCCCGGCGGTAACAGGCGCCGTAGCGCTCGCCGGCCGCCTTCTGCGCCGCCGTCACCCGCCCCTTGCGCGCCAGGAAGTCGAGGCCCGGCTGGCGCTGGTAAAGCCCTTCGCGCTTCTGGAAGGCGGTCCCGCGCTCGGCGGCCAGGGCGACCGTCTCCGCCACCCCCTCTTCAACCGCCTCGGCCTCGCCGCGCGCCTGCTCGCGCTTCTCGATGGCGCGCAGCCGGTCGCGGATCGCCCGGGCCGGATCGTAAGCCCGCCCCATCAGCCTTCCGCCCGCGCGACGACCGCGTCGGCCAGGCGATAGACCGCCTCCCCCGCCGCCCGGTCACCCTCGATCACCACCAGTCCCGCCGCCGCATGGGCCAGCAGTTCACGCAGGAACCGCGGCCGTTCCTCCGGCGCGCGCCGGCTCAGCGCCCCGGCGACCACCGCCGCAGCCTCTTCCGCCGCCCCGATCATCGCCGCCGCTCCGCCAGCGCCGGGAAGCCGCCCTCGGCCATCACCGCTGTCACATGCTGTCGGTGGCGGGCGAACCGCGGCTTGCCGGGCATCCCGCTTCGGGCCCGGAACAGCCTCTCGAACCTCGCCGCGGCCGCGGCCTGCAGCCCCAGCTCGCTTTGGGCCCGCCACGGCGGCGCACCCTCCTGCCGGAGGGCGGCGTAGCTCCTGCTCGCCAGGGTGGCGCTCATCACTGGTGGTGTGGTCATAAGTCGACTGTAGAAAACGTACTGCGATTGCGCAAATTAAAAACGTAAGTATTCTACAGGCCATCAATCCGCAGGAAGCCGATGGACGGACGCTCTCAGAGACTGCGCGAGGCCCGCATCGCCAAGGGCCTCGAGACCGCCGCCGCGGCGGCGGACGCCTTCGGCTGGAACCGCAACACCTACGCCTCCAACGAGAACGGCAACGCCCCCTTCTCCTACCGCCGCGCCAAGGACTACGCCGCGGCCTTCGGGATCACCGCCGAATGGCTCTACGACGCGGCCGGCCCGATGCGGCCGGTCGCCGAGCCCGGCTTCGTGCCGGTCATCGGCCGCGTGGGCGCCAATCCGGACGGCGTCGTCCTCTTCGCCACGGGACAGGAAGCCGGCGACCTGGCCCCCATTCCCCCCGGCGGCACGGAGCAGGCGGTGGCGCTGCGGGTGGTCGGCCACTCGATGCGCGGCGTCGCCGATGACGGCGCACTGATCTATTTCGAGGACCAGCGCACCCCGCCGACGCCGGACATGCTGGGCCACGTGGTGGTGGTCGAGACCGACACCGACGAGGTGCTGGTCAAGCGCCTGCTACGCGGCTCCCGTCGCGGCTGCTTCGACCTGGAAAGCGTCGCCGGCCCCACACGGCAGGACGCCCTGCTGCGCTGGGCGGCGCACATCACCGCCATCATCCCGCCCTATCAGGCTCGCCGGATCATCCGCGGGGCCACCTGACTGGAAGAATTCTACGATAGATTTTGGTTAGAGGCCGTATGTAAAATACAATGACTCATGGAGTCCGACTTCGAACGTCTTCTGGCCCGGGCGCGCCGCGGCGAGCAGCTCAGGCGGCAGGCGCACAGGCAGGAAGCCGGCCGTGGGACGGGAGTGAGCTGGTCCGGCCTTGGACCGGGCGGCTACAGGCCCCGAAGCGAGGCCGCGCTGGTCGCCCAAACCGGCCAGTCCATGAGGCGGCTGGAAGCCTGGCGGGCCGGTCCCGACGGACAGCTGTTGTCCACGCTCGTCGAGGCGCAGCGAGCAGCCCAGGCCGCCTACGGCGCGGCAGAATCGGCCCGGGCGGCCCTGGCCCGAGCATCGGACGGCCCTCCACCGCTGGCGGAGTTGTCCTTGCGGGTCGCCGAGCTCGCGCGGGCCGCCAGACAGGCCGCCGCGCTCATCGACCAGATCGGCCGGAACGCCTTATCTGACAGGGCGTGTGCAACCAATATAGCTTCAGGCAGTCGCTCGACCGCCTCGCCCTCGAGTTCAGCCAGCTGAAACTGCCGCTCCACTGGCCCGGGCGCGCCCCTCTCGAGCCGCGTGACTCCATCCGACCGACTGACCCCGCCCCGGTGATCGTCGGCGCACCACACCGGGGGCGGACATCGCACCCTATCACAACCGGCAGATCGTCATCCCCGCCACGGGAGCAATGGGCCGGCTGGCTGGGCCCGCCCGAGGCGCAGCCGCCCATCGGGCCGCTGGCCGCAGGCAGCCTCGCCGTCGAGCGGATCCGCTAGGGAAGGTCTTCGCCGAGGATCGCCATCTCGAACATGAACGAGCCGTCGTCGTCCTCGTCCTGGAACACCACGCCGATGAACTCCTCGCCGACATAGACCTCGGCGGAATCCTTCTGCTTGGGCCTCGGCACGAGGTTGATGCGGGCGTTCGCGAAGGTCCCCCGCAGGTGGCCTTCGATCTTGCGGATCATCTTCTCGTCCACGCCCAACTCCTCGGATTTCGTGCGGGGGCGAACCTAGCCGGTCACGACGCGGACGAAAACCTTAGATGACGTAGTCGTACACAGCCTCTGCGAGGGTGTGGTCCATGCTCTTGGCCGGCTCTTCGCAGGTCGGGCAGTTCACCAGTCGCGCCGGCACTCCGGCGGCGGTGCAATGGGCGGGCACGGGCTTCAGCACCACGGACCCGGAGGCGATCTTGGCGTAGTCGCCGATGACGATGTTCCCCAGCACCTTGGCTCCGGCGCCAAGCAGGACGCCCTTGCCGATCTTCGGGTGCCGGTCGCCGCGATCCGCGCCGGTGCCGCCGAGCGTCACGCCCTGCAGCATCGACACGTCGTCGCCGATCACCGCAGTCTCCCCGATGACGATGCCGGTTCCGTGGTCGAGGAACACGCCGCGGCCGACCTGGGTGGCCGGATGAATGTCCACCTGGAACAGCTCGCTCATCCGGCTCTGCAGGTAGAAGGCCAGGGTCTCCCGGTTCTGGCCCCACAACCAGTGCGCCAAGCGGTGCGTCTGGAGAGCGAGGAAGCCCTTGAAGAACAGGAACGGCTGCACATAGCCCTTGCAGGCGGGGTCGCGCTCGAACACCGCCTTCAGGTCCGCCTCGGCGATGTCGACCAGGCTCGGATCGTTGTCGTAGGCCTCCCAGGCGATGTCGCGCAGGCTCATCGCCCGCAGCTCCTGGTCGCCCAGCTTGCGGGCCAGCTGATAGGACAGCGCGGCACCGAGAGTCTTGTGGTTGAGGATCACCGCGGCCAGCAGGCTGGCCAGGGCGGATTCGCTCTTCGAAGCGGCGTAGGCCTCGTTGCGCAACGCCGCCCAGACGGGGGGCGCCGCGGCCGGATCGATCACTTCCAGGCGCTGGCTCATCGCTTTCTCTCGCCTCGTCTTCTCGGCTTAGCCTAGCATGGCGCGCGCCAACGCGCCCGGCAAAGTCCCTTCCCGGGCCATATGGTAGGCGCGCAGCAACATCGCCACGGTCAGGACGTCCTGCAAATATCCTGCCATCGCCGCGTCAAGCGCCTCCCGGAATGGGACCCTGGCGAGCGCGATGTCCTCGGTCGCGTCCGGCTTCACCGGCGGCCCTTGCGTCAGCCCCAGCGCCAGATAGCCGATCGCCCTTTCGTCGGTGACCGAATTGGACAGTTGGAGCCGCAGCACCTCGCGCCATTCCGCCGCCGCCAGTCCGGTCTCCTCGGCCAGTTCGCGCCGGGCGCCCTCCAGCGGATCCTCGCCGAGCGGGCCGCCGCCCTCGGGGATCTCCCAGCTGTAGTCGGCGAATGGCAGGCGGTTCTGCCCGACGAGGGTGACCGAGCCGTCGTCATGCAGCGGCAGGACGGCCAGGGCGACGTTCCTGAATCCGACCAGGCCGTACTCCGTGCGCCGGCCGGTCGGCGCCACCGCCTCCAGCCGGGTGACGCGGATCCACGGGTTCTCGAAGACGGTCTCGCCTGAGCCGCGCACCCACGGGGTCCCGTGCGCGGTCAGCCACGCTGGTTTTTGCGACATATTCTCAACTGGCCTTTGCTTTCGGAAGCCGGCGTCACCATAAAGGAACCAATCTCCCCGTTCCTTTAAATGAGGCGCTAGTGACCGTCGCCCTGCCCGCCACGCCGCAATTCGGCGCTCCTCTGGACCTTGGCCAGTGGCCGGAAGCGGTCCGGTTCCTGGCGCTGCGCCGCTCGACGTCGGCGGTGACCCTGGCCGCGCCGGGGCCGCGCGAGGACCAACTCGCCGCCCTGCTGCGCTTGGCCGCGCGGGCGCCCGACCATGGCAAGCTGGCGCCCTGGCGCTTCATTATCCTCGAAGGCGCAGACAAGACGGCTTTCGCCCGCCGCCTCGAGGCCGTGGCGCTCGGCCGCGCCGACGCGGTCGCCGCCGCCAAACTGGCCAAGCTGAAGCTCCCGCCCCTGGTGGTGGCGGTGGTCTCTGCGCCGCGCGAGGCGGCGATTCCCGAATGGGAACAGGTGCTCTCGGCCGGGGCCGTCTGCACCAACCTGCTGTATGGCGCCCTGGCCATGGGCTTTGGCGCGAACTGGATCACCGACTGGTACAGCTACGATCCGGAGGCGACGGCGATCCTCGGCCTCACCGGGCGGGAGCGCGTCGCGGGCTTTGTGATGATCGGGACGCCGGGGGAAGCCCCGCTCGAGCGGGAGCGGCCGGACCTCGCGCCGCTGGTCAGCCGCTGGTCAGCCTGAAGGGCCCCGGAAAACACAACGGCCGGACGGCGCAAACGCACCGCCCGGCCTGAGGTGACACGCCCGAGGAGAGAATGGGCGTCATTAGATATAGGCCGCATTGACCTTTTTGGAAAGCCCGATGGCTAAGCCGCGCGGCCGCGGCCGTCGCCATTTCCCGAGACGAGACCCGTCGGCGGACAGTTGTCGCCGCCACCCAACCCTATCCGTTAATCAAGACCGGGTCTTGAGGTGCGGTCATCGGGCGCGGGGCGCAGTATTCGAAAGCACTCAACCAGACAAACGCACCTCGCGCCGCCAGCGAAACAGTCAGCCCCTGCCGCGATAGGAAGGCACGCCCTGATCGGGCAACCATAGGCCTGCAGGCGCCGCGCCGCTCTGCCAGAACACGTCTATGGGAATCCCGCCGCGCGGATACCAGTACCCTCCGATCCTCAGCCAGGCCGGTTCGATCTCGGCCACCAGCCGACGGCCGATGGAGACGGTGCAGTCCTCATGGAACGCCCCATGATTCCGGAATGAGGCGAGGTAGAGCTTCAGCGACTTGGATTCGACCAGCCAGTCGCCCGGCGCGTAGTCGATGACCAGGTGGGCGAAGTCCGGCTGGGCGGTGATGGGGCACAGCGAGGTGAACTCGGGCACGGCGAAGCGGGTCAGATAGACGGTATCCCTGTGCGGGTTCGGCACCCGCTCGATCACAGCTTCCTCGGGGCTCGCGAAACCGCGGGTCTCTCGGCCGAGTTGGGTCAGCTTCATCTCTTCCATGGCCGCGGCTTTAACCCTTGGCGCCCCTGCGAACAACTCGGGACCCCGCGCCGTTTTCCTGCACGGCGGCGAATCCTCGGGCGGCCGGACGCCGGATTCCGGCCCGCCAAGCCGGTCGTGGACGGCCGAACGGCGGTTCGCCGCCGCCCAGACTGCACAATTTGCTGGCGCCCCGGGCCAGCCGCGCCCAAATTTCATTCAGCGGGGGAGAACCAAGCTTCACCGCGCCACCCCCTTCGCCGCGATGCCTCCGAGGCTGCCTAAGGATGGCTCGCACGGCAGGCTGCGGCAGGCCGGGGATCAAGGGGATAGATAAAATGAAAACTCTCAAGACTTCGCTTCTGGCCGTCACGGCCGCGCTGGCTCTCGGCAGCGCAGCCCACGCCCAGGACGCCGCGCCCTTCGCGCTCAGCTTCAACGTCGGGGCCGCTTCCGATTACGTCTATCGGGGCATCAGCCAGACCGACGAGGATCCGCAGATCTATGGCGGCGTCGACGCCTCCATCGGCAGCATGGGCTACGTCGGCGTCTGGGCGTCCAACGTGGACTTCGGCAACGGCACCAGCGCCGAAGTCGACGTCTATGCCGGCATCAAGCCGACCCTGGGTCCCGTCTCGCTCGACCTGGGCGTGATCTACTACGGGTACGTGGATTCGCCGCCCGGGCCGGATCAGCCGTTCGTCGAGTTCAAGGCCGCGGGCTCCGTCCCCGCCGGCCCCGCCACCATCGGCGCGGCGGTCTATTATTCCGACGAGTTCTTCGGCGAGACCGGCAAGGCGCTCTACACCGAGATCAACGCCGCCGTGGCCATTCCCGACAGCAAGATTTCGGTGAGCGGCGCGCTCGGCCACCAGAAGGTCGAGGGTCCCTTGGACTACACCACCTGGAACCTCGGCGCGGGCTACGCCCTCACGGACAACCTCGGCGTCGACGTCCGTTACTGGGACACCAGCGAGCACGGCTTCGGCAAGCTGTACGACAGCCGCTTCGTGGTGGGCATCAAGGCCAGCTTCTAACTGAGCCTTTTCACGGCCTTAGTGGGGAGCCGCCGCACGACGTGCGGCGGCTTTTCCATTTGCGCCGGGCGCCGCGTCTTCATAAGGTCACCCCGCTCCGGCTGAGCGCAGACCTGCGCACCGGGCGAACCCGAAGCGGAGCGAACGCCGTCGAGCTGGTTGGCTGGTCCCACTCCTAACTGTCTATTGCGGAATTCAGAGTGAGCGGAGTGCGACCCATGGAGCGGATGGCCTTCCGAGCCCAGACCATCGTCGCCGACGTCGTCATCGCCGCGGCCGCCTTCGCCCTGGCCTATGTGGTGGCCCCCTCGGGCTTCCCGAGCATCGAACTCGGCGGCCTGCCGTCGCTTTCCTTCGTCCAGTTGGTGATCCTCTACGCGGCGCTGACCGCCGGCTTCACCATGCTGTTCCGCCGGGAGCTGTCGCCCTGGCGCTACACCTCGATTCCGGACGCCCTGGTGCTGGCGCGCATCGCCCTGCTCACCGTCGGGGTCTTCCTGCTCTGGGTGTTCATCGTCGACCGCGCCCGCGGCCTGCCCCGCTCGACCCTGTTCATGGCGCCGCTGTTCCAGATGGTCGGGTCGATGGGCGTGCGGATTCTGCGCCGGGCCCTGCATGAACACGCCCTCGACAGCTTCGCGCCGCTGAAGGCCATCACCGACCGCGTCACCCAGGCCCCTTCGCTGCTGCTGATCGGCCCGACCGCCCTGGCCGACACCTATCTGCGCGACGTCTCCCGCAGCCACGACCGGACCTATACGCCCGTCGGCATCGTCGGGGCCGACCCGCGCGACGTCGGCCAGCAGGTGCGCGGGGTCTGTATCATCGAGAGCCTGGAGAACCTCGACGAGGCGCTGGCGGACCTCCGACGGTGGAACCGCTACCCGCGGGCGATCCTGTTCCTGGAGGAGCCGGGGCGGCTGAAGGGCCTGACGGCCGACCAGCTCGGCCGCCTGAAGAGCGACGGCATCCGCCTCCTGCGCCTGCCGTCGATCGTGGAACTCGCCCAGCACGACGGCGTGACCCTGCTGCCGATGCGCGACATCAACATCGAGGAGCTGCTGGCGCGCGAGCCGATCGAACTCGACCGGCAGGCGATCGGCAACCTGATCCGCGGCCGGCGGGTGCTGGTCACCGGCGCCGGCGGCTCGATCGGGGCCGAGCTCTGCCGCCAGGCGGCGGCGTTCGAATGCGCCCACCTGACGCTGCTCGACTTCTCCGAGACCTCGCTGTTCGAGATCGAGCGCGAGATGGCCGAGACCTTCCCGCATGTCTCGCGCAAGGCCGTGCTGAGCGACGTGCGCCACGGCGCGCGCATCACCCAGATCTTCGTCGCCGAAAAGCCCGACCTCGTATTCCACGCCGCGGCGCTGAAGCACGTCTCGATGGTCGAGCGCCATCCGTGCGAGGGCGTGCTCACCAACGTCATCGGCACCCGCAACGTCGCCGAGGCGGCCCGGGTGTCCGGCGCCGGCCAGATGGTGCTGATCTCCACCGACAAGGCGGTCGATCCGACCAATGTGATGGGCGCCACCAAGCGGCTGGCGGAATCCGTCATCCAGGCGCAGCAGACCACCGCCAAGGGCACCCGCTTCTCGGCGGTCCGGTTCGGCAATGTGCTCGGCTCGGCGGGCTCCGTGGTGCCGATTTTCAAGTCGCAGATCGAGCGCGGCGGGCCGGTGACGGTGACCCATCCGGACATGGCCCGCTTCTTCATGACCATTCCGGAAGCCGCACAGCTGGTGCTGCACGCCACCGCCACCTGCGCCGAGGGCGAGGCCCGCGACGCCCGGCTGTTCCTTCTGGAGATGGGCGAACCGGTCCGCATCATGGACCTGGCCCGCCAGATGATCGCGCTCTCGGGCGGCATGCCGGGCAAGACGATCGAGATCGAGATCACCGGCCTGCGTCCCGGCGAAAAGCTCACCGAGGCGCTGCTGGACGATACCGAGCGCTCCCTGCCTTGCGCCTCGAAGGTGATGGAGGTCGTCTCCAACTGCGCGCTGCGGGTGACCGCCAGCCACCTCGAGGACCTCGAGGCCAAGGCCGAGCAGGGCGCGGTGGAGGAAGTGCGTCGGGCGCTCTTCGAGCTGGTGGCCCAGATTCGCGGAGAGCGTCCGGGCTCGGCGCCGAACCTGCGCGTCGTCGCCAACGGCTGACCGCCGACGCGGTCGGCTTTCAGGAGAAAGCCGACCTCGCAAACGGGCTCCCGGCCGCGGGCAGCGGCGGGGAGAACCTTGCGGATTACTCGGCGGGTTCCATCGCCGCCGCACGGGCCGGCGCGCCCAGGCGGGCGACCAGAGCTTCGTACTCGTCCCAGAGCGCGGCGGGCAGGCGCTCGCCGAACCGCTCGTAGAACGGCGGGATGAGCGCCGCCTCCTGGCGCCAGATGTCCAGGTCGACCGTGAGCAGCAGGTCGAGCTGGTCCTGACGCAGGCCCAGGCCCGCGACGTCCAGGCTGCCGGGCGCCGGCAGGCGGCCGATGGGCGTATCGACAGCTTCGGCGCGCCCTTCCAGGCGGTCGAAGATCCACTTCAGCACGCGGCTGTTCTCGCCATAGCCCGGCCAGACGAACTTGCCGCGCTCGTCCTTGCGGAACCAGTTTACGAAGTAGATGCGCGGCAGCTTCGCCGCGTCGGCCTGGGCGCCCATGGCCAGCCAGTGGGCGAAGTAGTCGCCCATGTTGTAACCGCAGAACGGCAGCATCGCGAACGGGTCGCGGCGCAGTTCGCCGATGGCGTTCTCGGCCGCGGCGGTGCCTTCGGAGGCGACGTTGGAGGCCATGAACACGCCGTGGGCCCAGTCGCGCGCCTCGTTGACCAGCGGCACCGCGGAGGCGCGACGGCCGCCAAACAGGATGGCCGAGATCGGAACGCCGGCCGGGTCTTCCCATTCCCCGGCGATCACCGGGCACTGGGCGGCGGGCACGGTGAAGCGGGCGTTCGGGTGGGCGGCGGGCTCCGGGGAGTCCGGCGTCCACGGGCGCCCCTTCCAGTCGGTCAGGCTGGCCGGCGGCTCGGCCGTGAGGCCCTCCCACCAAACGTCGCCGTCCTCGGTCAGGGCGACGTTGGTGAACACGCAGTTGGCGTGCAGGGCGTCGATGGCGTTGCGGTTGGTCTCCAGGCCTGTGCCCGGCGCGACGCCGAAGAAGCCGGCCTCGGGGTTCACCGCATAGAGCTGGCCGTCCTCGCCGAAGCGCATCCAGCAGATGTCGTCGCCGATGGTCTCGGCCTTCCAGCCGGCCAGGGTCGGCTGCAGCATCGCCATGTTGGTCTTGCCGCAGGCGCTGGGGAACGCGGCCGCGACATAGCGGGTCGATCCCTCGGGCGAGGTCAGCTTCAGGATCAGCATGTGCTCGGCGAACCAGCCCTCGTCCCGGGCCATCACCGAGGCGATGCGCAGCGCGAAGCACTTCTTGCCCAGCAGGGCGTTGCCGCCGTAGCCGGAGCCGTAGGACCAGATCTCCCGGGTCTCAGGGAAGTGGACGATGTATTTGATTTCGTTGCAGGGCCACGGCACGTCTGCCTGCCCTTCCGCCAGCGGCATGCCCACCGAATGCACCGCCGGGACGAAGAAGCCGTCTTCGCCGAGCTGATCCAGCGCGGCCTGGCCCATGCGGGTCATCACCCGCATCGAGACGGCCACATAGGCCGAATCGGTGATCTCCACGCCGATCGCCGAGATCTTGGAGCCCAGCGGCCCCATGCAGAACGGCACGACGTACATGGTCCGCCCCTTCATGGCGCCCTTGAACAGGTCGCCCAGGTCGGCGCGCATCTCGGTCGGATCGAGCCAGTTGTTGGTCGGGCCGGCGTCTTCCGGCTTCTCGGAGCAGATGAAGGTGCGGCTTTCCACCCGGGCCACGTCGCGCGGGTCCGAGGCGGCATAGAACGAGTTCGGCCGCTTGGCCGGATTGAGGCGCTTCATCGTCCCGGCGGCGACCAGTTCGTCGGTCAGCCGGGTCCACTCCTCTTCCGATCCGTCACACCAGACGACCCGGTCGGGCTGGGTCAGTTCGGCGGTTTCACGCACCCACTGTACGAGTTTGGCGTGTTTGGTGGGCGCGGACTCCAGTCCCGGGATAGTCCGTTGACTCATTTACTAAAACTCCCCTGATCCCGGTCGACGGGCGGTGGCGGCTGGAGCCCGCCCGATCCGGATTCGACCACCTCTTAAAGGCTGAAAGCCCAAATGCATACAGCGCGCGAACGCTGCGAAGCGCAGGCGGGTTATCCAACACACTGAAAAGGCTTCGGATCGTCCGTACCAATCACTATCCCTCGACCGTCGCGGCCAGCTGGCTTACTGACCGCCGATCATCGCTGCGACTTAGGACCAAGCTTGCATGACCATCCTGGTGACCGGCTCGGCGGGCTTCATCGGTTTCCACCTGAGCCGGCGGCTGCTGGAGCGGGGCGATCAGGTCGTCGGCGTCGATGACCTCAATGCCTACTACGACCCGGCGCTGAAGGCCGCGCGGCTGGCGATCCTCGAAGGCTACGCCGGATACCGCCACGCCCGGCTCGACCTCGCCGACCGTGAGGGGATGGCGGCCCTGTTCGCCGAGAGCCGCCCGAGCGGCGTGGTCAACCTCGCCGCCCAGGCGGGGGTCCGCTACAGCCTGGAGAACCCTGCGGCCTATGTGGACGCCAATGTGGTCGGCTTCCTCAATGTCCTGGAGGGCTGCCGGGCGGTGCAGCCGAAGCATCTGGTCTACGCCTCGACCAGCTCGGTCTACGGGGCGAACGGACGGCTGCCCTTCGACGTCCACGACAGCGCCACCCACCCGATTACCCTCTATGCCGCGACCAAGCTGGCCAACGAGGCGATGGCGCACGCCTATTCCCACCTGTTCCGGATCCCGGCGACCGGCTTCCGCTTCTTCACCGTCTACGGCCCCTGGGGGCGGCCGGACATGTCGCCGTTCCGCTTCATCGAGGCGATTCTCGAAGGACGGCCGCTGGACCTCTATGGCGCCGGCCGGATGCAGCGCGACTTCACCTATGTCGACGACATCGTCGACGGCCTGGTCGCCGCCCTCGACCGCCCGGCGCAGGTCAATCCGGCCTGGGACCCGCTGGCCCCGGACCCGGCGACCAGCGGCGTGGCGCCCTGGCGGGTCCTCAATCTGGGCAACAGCCGGCCGGTCGACCTGTTGCGCTACATCCAGGTCTTCGAGGAAAAGCTCGGCCGCAAGGCCGTGCTCAACCTGATGCCGATGCAGCCGGGCGATGTGGTCAACACCGAGGCGGACATGAGCGAGACGGCCGCCGCCCTGGACTACGCGCCGAAGGTCTCCATCGAGGAGGGCATCGGGCGGTTCGTGGACTGGTATCTGCAGTACTACAACAAGGCCTGACGACGCCCGGCCAGGAGACCCATGCTTCGCATCCCCGTCATCGCCGCCGCGCTGCTCGCCCTGGCCGCCTGCGCGACCAGCACCGAGCTCGACCCCGGAACCGCGCTCGACGGCAAGGAGCTCGACACGGCGGTGGCGATCTACGGCTACTGGCAGGAGAGCCGCCTCATCTCCGGCAAGCAGTCGTACATCTGGCGGCGAGAACTGGTGGAGACAGAGGCCCGCTACTACTGCGAGCTGACCGTCGAGACGAGCTTCCGCCGGATCATCAGCAGGACCCACATGCAGGGCTATCCGCGAGCCTGCCTGTTGTTCTCTGTCCGCAACGAGACCGAAAAGAGGTAAGCTCGGCGGGTCCGCGGCGCTTCAGAGGTGCGCCACATGCGCGCCATCCCCATCTAGGCGGCGTCGCCTGCCTCCGTCGGGAAGACCGGCGCTACGCACTAGCCAGGGGGGCAGCCATGTTTCGCCGGTCTGGGATCGTTACGCTCGCCCTGCTGGGGCTTGTCGGACTGGCCGCCTGTGATCGCGACGAGGCGCCGCTCGACACAGCCGGACGCGAGGCCGCGGTCAGCATGCCGGACCGGGTGACCGTTCTCAACGGCGACATCCTGGTGATCGACGGCGCGCACCTGCGCCTGGCCAATGCCCGAACGCCGGAACAGATTCCCGCGGCCGACTGCTGGGCCGAAGCCCTCGCCGCCAAACAGACCACCCGCTGGGTGCGCGACCTCGTGCGCGGCTCCCGGACCGTGACGACGCGCCCGACCGAAAAGGTGGATGCCGACAACCGCGCCATCGCCTATGTAGCCTTCGACGGCGCGGACCTGGGCGAACTGCTGGTGGCCCAGGGCATGGCCGCGCCGGTCAATCCGGAGCCCTTTTCCTGGTGCGGCCGGATCAGCCAATCGGCCGCTCCCGGCCCGCCCGTCGCCGCCCTGCTGGATCTTGGAACCCCATAGCCTCATGACCCCGCCGACCGGCCAGGATGCGTTTGGCGGGGTTCGCCCGATCCTGAAACGGGTGGTGACCAACGCCGGCATGCTGCTGGGCGGACGCACGGTGAACGCGGTGGTGGGGCTTGGCTATCTGGCGCTGACCGCCCGGGCCCTCAGCGTCACCCAGTTCGGCATACTGGTGCTGATCCACGCCTTCGCCCAGTTCCTCGGCGACGTGGTGAAGTTCCAGTCCTGGCAGACCGTGCTGCACTATGGCGCCAGGCCGCTCGCCGAGGGGCGGGTCGCCGACTTCCAGCGCGTGCTGCGCTTCACCCTGCTGCTCGACCTGCTCAGCAGCCTGATCGGGGTCGGGGCCGGCCTGGCGGGGGCGCTGATCTTCGCCGACCAACTCGGCTGGACCGCCGACTACGCCCCGGCGGCGGCCGGTTATGTGCTCTCGGTCGCCTTCATGGTTTCGGCCGCTCCGCTCGGCCTGCTGCGTCTGTTCGACCGCTTCGACCTGATGGCCCAGCAGACGGCCCTGGTGGCCATCGTGCGGCTGCTGGGCAGCGGCGTCGCCTTCCTGCTCCAGGCGCCGATCGAGGGCTTTCTGGTCGCCTGGGCGGCGGGAACCGTGGCCGGCTTCATCTATCTGGTGGCCGGCGCGTCCCGTGAGCTCGCCCGCCGCGACCTGCTGAAGGCCTTCCCCTGGCGCGGTCCCTTGACGGCCGGAATGCCGGGCGCCTGGCGCTTCGCCTGGAACACCAACCTCACCGCCACCCTCGAGGTGGCCTTCACCCATGTGGTGACCCTGGTGATCGGCGCCCTGGTCGGCCCCGCCCAGGCGGCCTTCTGGCGCGTGGGCCGCCAGGTGGCGGACGCGATCGCCAAGCCGGCGAAACTGCTGACGCCGGCCCTCTATCCCGAACTGGCGCGTCTGCGCGCCGGCCAGGGGGAGCGGGAGATGTGGCGGCTCGCCCTGCACGTCGGCGTCCTGGCCGGCGGGGTGGGCCTGGCGCTGCTGGCGGTGTCGGCCATCGCCGGCCAGCCGCTTCTGGCCCTGGTGATGGGCCCCGACTTCACACCCGCCGCTGACCTGATGACCTGGCAGGTGGGCGCGGCGGTGATCGGCATCTTCGCCCTGCCGCTCGAGCCGATGCTGATCTCGCTCGGCCGGCCCGGCCTGGCTGTGCGGGTCCGAATCGTCGTCAGCGTCTGCTATATGGCGGCCCTGCCGTTCGTCGTGCAGCATTTCGGCCTGATCGGCGCCGGCGCCGGCCTGGTCTGCGCGGCGACCGGACTGGCGCTGGGGATGCTCGTGGCGCTGCTGCGCGAGGGCCGCACCTTCCGCGCCACCGAAGAATCCGCTTGCGAACCGGTCACGGAACGCATGAAAGGCGAATTGTGATCGCTACACCCACCGCGCCCGACCGCCACATCCGCCTGGCGGACTTCGCCACCCTGACCGAGGCGCTGGATTTCGCCGCCCTCGGTCCGACGGGGGTAAACCTCTACAGCCTGCGCGGCGAACTGCTCGAGGCGATTCCCTACGCCGATCTGCGCACGCGGGCCCGCGCGCTCGCCGGCCGGCTGCTGGCGGGCGGGCTCACTCCCGGCGACCGGGTGGGTTTGATCGCCGAGACCGACGCGGACTTCATCTGCGCCTTCTTCGCCTGCCAGTATGCGGGCCTGACCCCCGCGCCCCTGCCGCTGCCGGCTCCGCTGGGCGGGCGCGAGACCTATGTCGAGCAGATCGGCCGCATGCTGGCCTCCGCCGAGGCCGCCGCCCTGTTCGGCCCGGCCGCCCTGCGCCCCTGGCTGGATGACGCGGCTCGGGCCGCTGGCGTCCGGCTTTCGCTGGCCCTCGCTGACCTGCCGGAAAGCGGTGCAGACCTGCCGGCGATCACGCCCGACGATCCGTGCTACCTGCAATTCTCGTCGGGCAGCACCCGCTTCCCGACCGGCGTCCTCGTCACCCACCGGGCTCTGATGGCCAACGCCGTCGCCATCACCCGGGACGGCCTGCAGGTGAAGGCGGCGGATCGGGCGGTGTCCTGGCTCCCGCTCTACCATGACATGGGCCTGGTCGGATTCCTGCTCAGCCCGCTGGCCAGCCAGATGACCGTGGACCTGCTGCCGACCGGCGCCTTCGTGCGGCGGCCGCTGCTGTGGCTGGATCTGATCTCCCGCAATCGGGCGAGCGTCTCCTACAGCCCGACCTTCGGCTATGAGCTCTGCGCCCGCCGGGGCGAGACCGCGGGCGTCGAAGGACTCGACCTGTCTTCCTGGCGGATCGCCGGGGTCGGTGGCGACATGGTGCGGGCTGGCCCGCTGACCGCCTTCACCGCCCGCTTCGCCGACGCCGGTTTCCACTCCAGCGCCTATGTGGCCAGCTACGGCATGGCCGAGGCCACCCTGGCCCTGACCATGGCGCCGCTGGGCAAGGGGCTGCGCGTCGAGACTCTGGATGTCGACCGGATGGAGCAGGACGCCGTAGCCGTCGCCGGGCGCGGCGCCCGCAAACGCGCCTTCGTCCGCTGCGGCCCGGTGCTTCCGGGGCACGAACTGCAGGTCCGCGACGAAGACGGGACGGTTCTTCCGGAACATAAGATCGGCCGCATCTATGTGCGCGGCCCTAGCCTGATGCAGGGCTATTTCCGTCAGCCGGAGGTTTCGGCGAGCGTGCTCTCCGCCGACGGCTGGCTGGACACCGGCGACCTCGGCTTCCTGATCGACGGCGAGATCGTGCCGACTGGCCGCGCCAAGGACCTGATCCTGCTGAACGGCCGCAATATCTGGCCGCAGGACCTCGAATGGACCGCCGAGGCCGAGATCGAGCGTCTGCGCAGCGGCGACGTCGCCGCCTTCTCCGTGCCCGATGATGAGGACGAGCGCCTGATCGTGCTCGTCCAGTGCCGCAGCAGCGACCCCGAGGTCCGCCGCCTGCTTTCCGAAGAGGTCGCCGCCGTCCTGCGCGCGCGTCACAGCGTCGAGGCGCAGGTCCAGCTGGTCGGGGCCCACGCCCTGCCGCAGACGTCGTCCGGCAAGCTCAGTCGTTCGAAGGCCCGCACCCTCTATCTCGCCGGCGCCCTCGGCGTCCTCGAACCGGCCTGACCATGACCTCGCGCCTGGTCGCCGTGACCGGGGCCACCGGGTTCCTCGGCCGGCATCTGGTCCGGGCGCTCGCCGACGACGGTTGGACCGTGCGCATCCTTGCCCGCCGCGATCCGATTGATCCACTCTGGGCCGGCATCGAGCCGGAGGCGGTGCTCGGCGGCCTCGCCGACGAGGCTGCCCTGCGGCGGCTGTGCGACGGCGCGGACGCGGTGATCCACACCGCCGGACTGGTCAAGGCGCGCAGCCGCGCCGCTTTCGACGAGGTCAACGTGGACGGCGCGCGCCGGGTCGCGGCAGCCGCCGGCCGGACGCCCCACGTGGTGCTGGTTTCCAGCCTGGCCGCGCGCGAACCTCATCTGTCCCCCTACGCCGCCAGCAAGCGCGGCGGCGAGGTCGCTGCGGCGGCCATCCTCGGTGACAGGCTGACGGTGGTCCGCCCGCCGGCCATCTACGGCCCCGGCGACCGCGAAACCCTGCCGCTGTTCCGTGCCGCGGCGACGAGCCCGGTTCTGCCGGTGCTGGACGCCCGCGCGCGGATCGCGTTGATCCACGTGGCCGACGCGGCCCGCCAGATCGCCGCCCTCGCCGCCGCGCCGCCCGCCGGAGGCGTCTGGGCGCTCTGCGACGGCCGCCCCGCCGGCGACAGCTGGATCGAACTGATGACCGCCGCCGCCGAAGCTTTCGGCCGCAGTCCGCGCCTGGTGCGCGTCCCGGACGTTCTGCTGAAGGTCATCGCGGCCGCGAGCCAGGCCGGATCGCGGCTGGCGGGCGCGCCGCCGATGCTGACGCTCGGCAAGGTGCGCGAACTGCTGCATCCGGACTGGAGCCTGACGGCGGATGAACAGCCCGCCGGCCTTCCGGCCGCGACCTTCGGCCTCGCTGACGGGTTTGCCGATATGGTGGAAAGGTGCGCGGTCGCCGGTTTGCGACGGCAAACCTAAGAATCTGCGACCAAAATGCGACGTTGAGGTGGAATTCCTGTCTTGGGTTGCTTAGCTGTGCACGGGGTCGTGATGACTCGGTCGTTGGGGGAGGCGACTGCCCATGGGTGAATTGGTGACGGATCTCACCGTCCGCGAGATTGCCCGTGCGGCTGAAACGGTCCTCGGCCGCCCCGTGCGCGTCACGGACGACACGGATATCGCCCGCGACCTCGCTGTGGACTCTCTCGCGCTGATGAACATTGTCATGGAACTGGAAGATCGATTCGACCTGTCGATTCCGCTCGATCGGCTGGCTGTCGTCCAGACCGTGGGCGATCTTTCCGGATTGGTTAACGAACTTCGAGTGAAGGCTTAGAGCATGGGATTGCTCGACAAGCATCTGGCGCACAGCGAAGCCTATGGGGCGATCCGCCGTTTCGGCGCCGATCCGTTCAACGTGCGCTTCGACGAGATCCTCTCCCCGACCGAAGGTCGGCTGGACGGCCGCCGGACCATACTGCTCGGCACCAACAACTACCTGGGCCTGACCTTCGACCCGGACTGCATCGAAGCGTCGGCCGAAGCCGTGCGCACCTGGGGCACCGGCACAACCGGCTCGCGGATCGCCAACGGCAGCTTCGACGGCCACCTGGCGATGGAAGAGTCCCTGGCCAGGTTCTATGGCCGCAAGCACGCCATGGTCTTCACCACCGGCTATCAGGCCAACCTGGGCATCCTGTCGGCCCTGGTGGGCCGGGGCGATCACCTGATCCTCGACGCCGACAGCCACGCCAGCATCTACGACGGCGCGCGCCTCGGCTATTCCGAGGTCATCCGCTTCCGCCACAACGACCCCGAAGACCTCTATAAGCGTCTCAAGCGCCTGGACGGCGCGCCGGGCGAACGCCTGATCGTCGTGGAAGGCATCTATTCCATGATGGGCGACGTGGCACCGCTGAAGGAGATCGTCGCGGTCAAGCGCGAGATGGGCGCCTATCTGCTGGTCGACGAGGCGCACTCCATGGGCGTCCTCGGCGAGCGCGGGCGCGGCCTGGCGGAAGCCGCCGAGGTCGAGGCCGACGTCGACTTCATCGTGGGCACCTTCTCCAAGAGCCTGGGCGCCATCGGCGGCTTCGCCGTCGCCGACGCCGACGACTTCGACATCCTGCGGGTGGTCAGCCGCCCGTACATGTTCACGGCCTCCCTGCCCCCGGCCATCGTCGCCTCCACCTTGAAGGCGCTGGAACGGGTCGAAAAGGATACCGGCCTGCGCCGTCAGCTCGCCGCCAATTCGGAGCGGCTGTTCGAGGGGCTCAAGGCCCTGGGCTACATCACCGGCCCGAAGGCCAGCCCCATCGTCGCCGTGGTCATGCCCGACCAGCCCAGCGCGCTGGCCATGTGGAACGCCCTGCTCGCCAACGGCGTCTATCTGAACCTCGCCCTGCCGCCGGCGACGCCGGACAACCGGCCGCTGCTGCGTTCCAGCGTCAGCGCCGCCCATACGCCGGCGCAGATCGACGAGGTGCTGTCGGTGTTCCAGTCCGTGGGACGCGAACTCGGCCTGCTGCCCGCCGCCACCCAGCGCGCTTCGGCCTAGGCCCGTCGGGCCCGCCACAGCCGCCAGAGCACTCCCGGCGCCGCCAGGATCGGATGACGCTCCCGCCAGGGCGTCACCGGCACCGGCAGGCCCGTATGCCGCTCGATCTTCCACGCCGCGTACCGCGCCGCCCCGTCGAAGGTGAAGGCCGCCTTCAGCAGGCGCGCGACGTTGAGCGGTTTCCCCACCCGCTGCCGCGCCGCCCAGGCCCGCTCCAGACGCCGACGCTCGACGGCGTCGAGCTGCGGAGAGACCACCGTCCCTGCCCCATGCCCGATGCCCGCGCGCGCCCAGGCGAGCGGCAGCAGAGCCTCATAGCGGCCGGGATTGAACGCCAGCACCTGGTCGACACGCCCGGAGCTCTCGACGCGCAGCTCGGCCGAATAGGTGCGCCGGAACAGCGCCTTCCAGAACTCCAGCGGCGCGCCCTGCGCCGGCCCCAGGGCTGCGGCGAAGCGACCTGCGGTCACGGCCGCCGCCGCGATGGCGGCTTCCACCTCCACCGCCACCGACGGAGCGTCGCTCCAGATCAGCGCCGAGGGCTGAACGAACCGCGCCCAGATGGTGGTGTCGAGCGCCGCGCCCTCGGCCGCCCGCCGGAAGACATCCAGCGGCATGACGGCCACCTTGGCCCTGAGGGTGCGGCCGCCGACCAACCGCTCGTGATAGCCCACCTCCGGCCAGAACCGTCGCTCCAGCAGGCCGCGCAGGCCGCGGCGGTGCGGCGCGCCGGTCAGCAGGTAGAAGTCGAGGACGCCGTCGAGTTCGCCGGTGCGCAGGTTGGAGCCGTAGAACAGCACCGCCACCACGCCATGGTCGCGCGCCAGATCGGCGGCGAAGGCCCGCACCTCGGCCGGGACCGGCTGGGCGAGCTCCGCCCTCACGAAGGCCGCCAGGCCGTCGCTCACGGAACCACGAACTCCAGGGCCGGGCCGGCGCGCACGCTGAGGTCTCCTCCGGCGTAGGTTTCTCCGTCGAGCACGAATTCGCCCGGCCAGGACAGCCGGAACGCATCCACGTCGGCGCGATCATAGCCCGCTTCGCTCAGCCAGTCGGCCTGGCGGCCGGCGAGCAGGATCGGCAGGGCGGCATGCAGCCGCCGCGGCGGCGCCGCCCCGGTCAGCAGCTTGAGGCCGTCCCGCG
>JAEYTM010000076.1 GCA_023434015.1 Pseudomonadota bacterium
GCGCGGCGCCGCCGACCCGGGCGCCGATGTGCGACGCGGTGGCGTGGAGCTTCGCCGGCCTGTCGATGGCCGGCTGGAACGCCGCCATCTCCATCTGGCTGGCCGGCTTCTCGCTGGCCGCCGCCATGCGACCGAGGGATGCCCGTGCCCCGAAACCCTGACGCCCGCATTCCCCTGCCGCGCCCCGGCCCCGGCGCCATGAAGGCCCGGATGGCCGAGCTGCTGCGCGTCGATCACGCCGGCGAGCTGGCGGCGGTGCAGATCTACCGCGGTCAGCGGGCCGTGTTCGAGGGTGCGCCGGGCCGCGACGGCATCGCCGCCGACCTGGCCGAGATGGAAAGCCAGGAGGCGGTTCACCTGAAACGCTTCGACGACATCCTGACCGAGCGGCGGGTGCGTCCGACCCTGCTGGCGCCGGTCTGGCGCGTGGCCGGCTACGCCCTGGGGGCCGGCACCGCCCTGATGGGCGAGAAGGCGGCCCACGCCTGCACCGAGGCGGTCGAGAGCGTCATCGAGCAGCACTACGCCGACCAGATCGCCGAGGTCGCCGGGCGCGATCCGGAGCTTGCCGCCGAACTGACCCAGTTCCGCGAGGAGGAGCTGGCCCACCACGACCACGCGGTCGAGCACGGGGCCCGCGAGGCCCCCGGCTATGGCCTGCTCAGCGCGGTGATCAAGGCCGGCTGCCGGGCGGCGATCAGGATCAGCGAGAAGGTCTAGGCGGCGCGGCGCCGGTCGCGTTTCGGGGCCGCCTTGGGCTCGGCGTCGAAATGCTTCTGGCCGCCAGCGTAGAGGTCGGCGCCGGTCTCGTCCTTCAGCGCCGACAGGCGCGCGTCGTCCAGGCCAAGGAGTCGGCCCTCCGCGTCCAGCCGCAGCCGCGCCTCCAGCAGGTCCGACTGGTCGCCCAGCGCCAGGACGCGCCCGTCCGGCCAGATCCGCAGGTCGGACAGGCCGTGCAGCCGCGAGGTCTGGCGCGAGGTCAGCGCCACCCCGCCCGCGTAGACGAAATTGCCCAGCCGCGTGCGGGTCGGGTCCGCCGGGTCGAGCGGCAGGGGAAGCGCCTCGATGGCGATGCCGGTCCCGGCCGGGACCGGCGCCTCCGGCAGTAAAGGGGCGGCGAGGGGAGCGCAGGCCACGCCCAGCAGGGCCAGGACCACGCCCGCGAGCGGCCTCACGCCACGGCTCTCCTGACTTCCTTGAAGGTCGAGCGCCGGGCGCCGCCGGACGGTCCCTGGGTGTTGGGCGGGGGCGGCAGCAGGCCCGCGGTGCGGCGGGTCATCCTGCGCGGCTCCTCCTCGAACAGCTCGGCGAGCTGGTCGGTGATCGCGCCGGCCAGTTGCTCGACATCGACGATGGTCACCGCGCGGCGATAGTAGCGGGTCACGTCGTGGCCGATGCCGATGGCGATCAGCTGCACCGGGCTCTTGGCCTCGATCTCGGTGATGACCTCGCGCAGGTGGCGCTCCAGATAGTGGCCGGAGTTCACCGACAGGGTCGAATCGTCGACTGGCGCGCCGTCGGAGATCACCATCAGGATGCGCCGGGCCTCCGGGCGGCCAAGCAGCCGCTGGTGGGCCCAGAGCAGGGCCTCGCCGTCGATGTTCTCCTTCAGCAGTCCCTCGCGCATCATCAGGCCGAGGTTGCGCCGGGCGCGCCGCCAGGGGGCGTCCGCCGACTTGTAGATGATGTGCCGCAGGTCGTTCAGACGGCCGGGCTGGGCGGGCTTGCCGGCCTTCAGCCAGTCCTCGCGGCTGGTTCCGCCCTTCCAGGCCCGGGTGGTGAAGCCGAGGATCTCGGTCTTGACCCCGCAACGCTCCAGGGTGCGCGCCAGGATGTCGGCGCAGACCGCCGCCACCATGATCGGCCGCCCGCGCATCGAGCCGGAGTTGTCGATCAGTATGGTCACCACCGTGTCCCGGAACTCGGTGTCCTGCTCCTCCTTGAAGGACAGCGGCGCCGTCGGGTCGATGATCACCCGGGTCAGGCGGGCGACGTCGAGGATGCCCTCCTCCAGGTCGAAGCTCCACGACCGGTTCTGCTGGGCCAGAAGCTTGCGCTGCAGGCGGTTCGCCAGACGTGAGACCACGCTGGCCAGGCTGTCGAGCTGCTGATCCAGATAGGCGCGCAGCCGGTTCAGTTCCTCGGCGTCGCACAGCTCCTCCGCGGCCACCACCTCGTCGTGGGCGGTGGTGAAGATGCGGTAGGTGACCGCCTTCGCGTCCGGGCTCAGGTCGGGGCGCGCGGGCTGTTCGCCGTCGCCCATGCTGGGCGGTTCCTCGGAGTCCTCGGCGCCGGGATCGTCCTGCGCCTCGGCCATCTGGCTTTCGGCGTCCTCGCCCTCGCTGTGGCTGGCGTCGCTGTCGTCCATCGCGCCCTGTTGCGGGGACTGGCCTTCGCCTTCGCCGTCTTCGTTGTCTTCGCTGGCTTCCGACTCGCCGTCCTCGCCGGCATCCTCGTCCTGATCGGGACTGTCCGGGTTTTCGGAGAGATCCTCGCCCATCTTCAGGTCGCTGATGATGGCGCGCGCGATGCGGGCGAAGGCCTTCTGGTCACCGATCGCCTCCGCCAGGCGGTCCAGGTCGGCCGCCGCCTTCGACTCGACCTCTTCCCGGAACAGGTCGACCAGCGGCCGCGCCATCGCCGGCGGCGCTTCGCCGGTCAACCGCTCGCGGACCAGCAGCGAGACCACGTCGGCCATCGGAGGATTGGCCAGGGCCTCGGCCTGGTTGAAGGCCCGCTTGGCCCAGGTCTGCTCCATCACCGCGCGCAGGTTCTCGCGCACGCCGCCCAGGGCGTTCGCCCCGATCGCCTCGATGCGCGCCTGTTCGATGGCGTCGTAGATCGGCCCGCCCAGCGCCGAGTTCGGTCGGGTCCTCGTGTGGGCGGCGATGTCGTGATGCGCCAGGCGCAGGGCCATCTGGTCGGCCAGGCCACGCAGGCGGGCGGCCTCGACCGGGGTCAGGTCGCGGGGCGGGTGGGGCAGCACCGCCCGGTTGCCGACGAGTTGCGGCCCTTCGCCTGAATAGACGATCTCCAGGTCGGGCGTTTCCGCCAGCGAGCGCGCGGCGTTGGCCACGGCGCGCTTGAAGGGCTCCAGGGGGCTTTCAGGGGACTTGGCCATCGCCCTTCCTCTTAGAACAGGCCGCCGTTCCAGAGAAGGCGAGGGGTGGGTTTCGACGCCGCCGGGGCGGAACGCCGCTGCAGGGCTTGCGTTGGGGGCGAGAGGCGAAAGCTGACGCCTCGATGCTGGAGAGGGCGAGATGCTCAAGTGGGCTTTGATTCTGGCGGTGGTCGCGCTGATCGCGGGCGCTCTGGGTTTCACCGGCGTCGCCGGCGCGGCGGCGGGGATCGCCAAGATCCTGTTCTTCCTCTTCCTGGTCGGCTTCGTGATCTTCCTCGTGCTCGGCGTCATGGCCGGTCGGAAGATCGCCGGACGCTGACCGGCCTGTCGCCGCCAGATCGCCGCCTGGGCTTGGCGTCTCGATCTGTAGGGAACGCGTATCTGAACGCGCCTGGCCGGTTGATCCCCGGGGAGGGCTCGCGATGCTGCGTCCTCGGGGCCGGCGAAGACGGCCTGTCGCCGAGGTTTGAATGTCACAGCAATCGGTGCTGGCCAGGATGTTCGGTGTTCGCCGCCGCCGCCGGGCGCCCGCCGCGCGATCCGTCAGCGACTTCGTGATCCGCTCGACAGATGCCTGCGGCGTGCGCGAGGCCGGTCCGCGGCCGTCGCGAGACCCTGCCGAGATCGAGGCGCGTGAGGCGCTTCAGGGACAACGCGCACGCGAGCTTGAGGCGGAGAACCTGCGCCTGCAGAGCATGGCCGGCGACCTGATGCTCCAGACCGCGATCCTGCGCGCGACCATGCGCCGCCGCGTCCGCGACGACAGCCTGGCGGCCGGCTAGGTGTCGAACGCGCGGGCTTGCAGCCAGTCGCGAAGGATATCGAAGACACCTGGAGCCATTCCGCGCCGCGAAGGCGTTTCCATCAGCGAGTGCGAGGCGTTCGGAATGATGCGGACAGTGACGTCTCGGGCGGCGCCGAGCGCAAGAGCCCGCCGCATGTCGGCGGACGCCGCCGCGGCGTCTGTGAGCACATCGGACCGCCCGAACAGACCAAGGACCGGGCGCCTCACCCGAGCCAGAGCCGGCAGGGAATCGAAGGTCAGGATGTGATCCCAGGCCCAGCGCATCTGGGCCAGCGAGCTGAAGGCGCCGTTCATGTAGAAGAACCAGCCGGTCCTGCCGCTCCGGATGATCGCGTCGCGCCGTGCGAGGAATTCGTCATAGCCTTCGCCGGTGCGGGCGACGTCCATCCAGAAGCGGTTGAAGGCCGACGCCTCGGCGATTTCGGCCTCCGGCTTCCCGGCGGCGCGCATCATCGCCTCGCCCTGATAGAGGATCGTCTTCCACAGCGGCCCCATGAAGCCCGACGAATTGATCGCGAACGCGACGTCGTTCGTTCGCGCTGCGGCCTGGGTGGCGAGCATTCCGCCCTCACTGGAACCCCAGAACCCGATCCGGCGGCTGTCGATCTCGGGCCGCCCCTGAAGGAACCGAAGGGCCGCAAGCGCGTCGGCCAGGAGGTCGTCAGGGTAATGGGCTGGCCAGAGCGTCTCGGGCGTTCCGGTGGAGGCGTCCAGCCGCCGGCCGGTCGATCCGCCTGTTCCCCGCTTGTCGTAGACGAGCACGGCCAGGCCGAGGCTGTTGAAGAAGCGCGCATAGGGCCCGAACGAATGTCGGGTGAGGGGCCCGGACCCATGCAGCAGTACGATCGCCGGGTGCGGGCCGGCCCCTTCCGGGGTGATCAGCGTTCCCGCCAGCCTGGCGTCCCCTTGCCGGAAGGATATCCCCTCATCGCGCGTGCGGGCCTTGACGGCGATCGCCTCAACGCCGTCCGCCCTGCGCAGCAGGAGACGCGCGATCCGGCCATCCGCGGCCTTCTCGAACCGGAGCGTCATCTCGACCGGGGCGCGGCTGTCGAAGTTTGGCCCCATGGCGTAGGCGCCGCCAGAGTCGTCGAACACGGGGCGCACGACGCTGGTGCGGTAGTCCGCGAACAGCAGCACGCCTTCTCCCGCATCATTGAGAAACCGGTTGATCCCGACAGCGTGGTCTGCGTCGAGCCTGTAGACCCCGCAGTAGGGCAGGAGCGCTGCGAACGCTCTCTCGCGTTGGGAAGCGGCGGGGTCCGGCTGTGCAGCGCCCGCCGCGTTCGGACCAAGGCCTGCCAACAAAGCGGGTATCGACGCGACCACCGTCCGTCGCAGCAGAGACAGGTCGCGTGCAGTCCGCTGGGTCATGGGGTCTCCGTGACGGAGACCAGCATCACTGCCGGCCTGTTGTCCAGGGCGGAGCGAAGAAGGCCGCGCTCCGCGCCTGACCAGCGCGCGGCCGGCTAGGCCACCCGCACCCGGGCGGTGCTTTCCGGCAGGTCCTGGCCGAAGGCGCGCTGGAAGAACTCGGCCACGGTGCCGCGCTCCAGCTCGTCGCACTTGTTGAGGAAGGTCATGCGGAAGGCGAGGGCGATATCGCCGCCGAAGATTTCGGCGTTCTGGGCCCAGGTGATCACCGTGCGCGGGCTCATGACCGTCGAGATGTCGCCGTTCATGAAGGAGTTGCGGGTCATGTCGGCCACCCGGACCATGGCGTTGATGGTCCGCTTGCCCTCGGCGGTGTCATAGTTCGGCGCCTTGGCCAGCACGATCTCCGCCTCGACCTCGTGGCTGAGGTAGTTGAGCGTGGTGACGATCGACCAGCGGTCCATCTGGCCCTGATTGATCTGCTGGGTGCCGTGATAGAGGCCGGTGGTGTCGCCAAGGCCGATGGTGTTGGTGGTCGAGAACAGCCGGAACCAGGGGTTCGGGCGGATGACCCGGTTCTGGTCCAGCAGGGTCAGCTTGCCCTGCGCCTCCAGCACGCGCTGGATGACGAACATCACGTCAGGCCGGCCGGCGTCGTATTCGTCGAACACGATGGCGATGGGTCGCTGGATCGCCCAGGGCAGGATGCCTTCGCGGAATTCGGTGACCTGCTTGCCTTCCTTCAGGACGATGGCGTCCTTGCCGACCAGGTCGATGCGGCTGACGTGGCTGTCCAGGTTGACCCGGATCATCGGCCAGTTGAGGCGCGCGGCCACCTGCTCGATGTGGGTCGACTTGCCGGTGCCGTGATAGCCCTGGACCATCACGCGACGGTCATGGGCGAAGCCGGCGCAGATCGCCCGCGTGGTCTCCGGATCGAACCGGTAGGAGGGGTCGATCTCCGGGACGTGGCTGTCGCGCTCGGCGAAGGCCGGCACCTTCATGTCGAAATCGACGCCGAACGTGTCGCGTGCGGAGACCTCCTTGGTCGGGACCAGGGTGATCAGCTTGTCTTCGGTGGAGTCGTAGGCGGCCATGGCGGGCTTCGATTACAGTCTTGCTGAGAGGGACGCAAACGGGCGTTGGCGCGAGGGGCGCGGGCCCGGCTAGACCATCCCCGCCTTGCGGAGCGTCTGATAGGCCTTGATGACCCGCTGCAGCCGGTGCTCGCCCGCCCGGTCGCCGCCGTTGGCGTCGGGGTGCAGGCGGCGCACCAGTTCGGTGTAGCGGGCGCGGATCTGCGCCCCCTCGGCGTTCACCTCGAGGTCCAGGTCGGCGAGGGCCGCCCGCTCGATCTTGCCCAGCCGGCGATCTTCCGCCGCCGGCTCCGGCTTGCCGCCGTTCTTGCCGAAGAGGTTGAAGGGGTCGGCGTAGCCCTGGCCCGTGCCGACCTTGGCCGAGAAGGACGCCGCCTCCCGCGAGAACCGGCTGGCCTTCATCTCCCAGGTCGGCCGCCCGCCGGTGAACAGTTCGTCGCGCTGGCGCGCGCGCACCTCGCCCTCGCTCATGCCGGCGAAGAAATTCCAGTTGCGATTGTACTCGGCCGCATGGGGCTGGCAGAACCAGTAGTGCTCGTTGAGCATGTCGCGGGACTTCGGCGCCCTGGCGCTGGCGGCCTGGCGGCAGCCCGGATGGTCGCAGGCCCGCTCACCCGGCTTGAGCGCGTTCACGTCGTCGGCGCGCTTGTCCTCGCCCTTGGCGGACGGGGGGCGCACGCGGATGTCCACGAACTTCGGCTTGTATTGAAACGCGGCGGGCATGGGCCAAGTATGGGGGGAAGATATTCCCCTTCAAGAATTGAAGATGAGGGTGATGGGCGCCATATTCGAGACCATACGTGACAAGCTGAACCAGGCGTTCGCGCCCTCCCTGCTGGAGGTCGAGGACGATTCCGCGCGCCACCAGGGCCACGCCGGCGCGCGGCCGGGCGGCGAGAGCCATTTCAACGTCCTGATCGAATCCGACGCCTTCGCCGGCGCCTCCCGCGTCGAACGCCAGCGCATGGTCTACCGCGCCCTGGCCGAAGAACTGGCCGGCCCGGTCCACGCCCTCGCGGTCACCGCACGCACGCCCGGCGAGGCCTGAAGCTCATCGCAGCATCCGGAAGCTGACGCCCAGGCGCCAGGACTTGTCCTGGCCTGGGATCGGCGGATCGAAGCCGTAGGCGCCTTCCAGGCCGACAACCGTCCTGGTGTTCACCGCCACCCGAACGCCGGCCCCGGCCGAGGCCATGTCGTAGCGCTGCGCCGGAATGCCCGGGCGCGGCCTTCGGGTGGCCGTCCCGCCGTCGACGAAGCCATAGAGCTCGCTGCCCTTGATCGCCTCGGGCAGACCCTGCGGCCGCCAGCCCAGTTCGGCCGAACCCGCCTTGCCGTAGTCGCCGATGACCACCGCCTGTTCGAAGGCGCGCCCGAACTCCTGGCCGCCCAGCGGCACCTGTTCCGAGGCCGGCAGCAGGTCGTTGCTCGACTGGCTCATGCCGCGCAGCCGCACGACGAAGCTGCCGCCGATCGCGCGATCGACGCCGGCCCGCAGGTTGAGCTTGCGGAAGTCGGTGTCGGCCAGGCCGGGGAGGGCGCGGGCGCCCAGGTCGTCCAGGCCGGCGCTGGCCACGGCGCTGGCCGACAGCGCCGAACGCGGCTTGACCCGGCTCCAGGCCGCCGACCCGCGAAGCACCCGGGTCCGCTCGTCGGCGACGCCCTGGCCGAACACGGCGTTGGACGAGTTCAGCCCGTCGAGGGCGCCGGTCAGATAGAGATTGGTCTCGTAGCCGCGGATCATCGGGTAGGAGACCTGCACGCCCCCGAAAGTCGCCTCGCCCTCGATGGGCAGGTTCTTCGGCCGGGTGCGGTAATAGCCGACATTCCCCTGCACCCGCAGGCCCTCGGAGCCCAGCGGCTGGCTGTGAGTCAGGGCGTAGTAGCGGAACCGCTCGGCGTCGGTCGGGACCCCCACGGTCACCGATGTGTGGTCGCCGGCTCGCAGCAGGCCATGGAGGTTGCCGGTGGCCTGAAGCTGGGTGCGGCCGAGGATCGCCGAGCCGGAGTTGTTCACCGACAGGTCCCAGGTCGCCCTCTGGTGTTTCAGTCCCAGCGCCAGGATCACGGCGCCGGGGGCGCGGCCCTGCAGCAACTGGGCCTCGACAGTCTCGCCGGGGATGTCGCGGATCAGGGACAGGTAGCGTTCCAGCGTCGGCTTCCGCAGCGGGCGTTCGGCGGTCAGCTTGTCGGCCATCGCGGTCACTAGGCTGAGGTCGCGGCCCCTCACGTCGCCCTGGAGCGCCACCTGGTCGACATGCCCCTCGATGGCCTGCAGCCGCAACTCGCCGCCGCCCAGGTCCTGGTTCGGCGCGACCAGGGTGTAGAGCGCGATGTCGGACTGGCCGTAGACCGCGGCGGCCGCGGTGGCCGCCGCCGTCACCGTCGCCTGGCTGAGCGGCTGGCCGACCAGCGGCCGGGTCGCCGCCTCGAAGGCCGCGGGCGACAGGCTCGATCCCGTCACGACGACGCGCCGCAGCGGCGTCGCCGCGGCCTCGGACACCTCGCTCACCACCCGCCCGGCCTGGGGCGGCTGGGTCGCCGGCCGCGGCGCCTCGCGCGTCGCCGTCGGCGGACGTCGGTCCGTTCGCTGCTGATCGATGATCTGCGCCCAGCTCAGGCCGGGCGCGGGGGGGG
>JAEYTM010000083.1 GCA_023434015.1 Pseudomonadota bacterium
ACGGCGCTCGGGATCATCAGCTGGACGATCAGGGCGAAGGCCGCCAGCAGGACGGCGAACGCGCGGCGTTCGTCCTTCGGCCGTCTGTCCGGTTTTGCGCCAGCGCCCATGCGGGGGTCTTTAACCGGTCGGCGGCAATTCTCAAGCTTCACGGCCCGCGCTAAGCAGGGTCGGACCAGCGCTTGAGGCCACATGGACGGCCACGTCGAAGCCCAGAGTTACAAGGACGTGGTCCTGTTCCTGGCCACGGCGGGCATCGTCGTGCCGCTGTTCCGGCGCTGGCGGTTCAGCCCGATCCTCGGTTTTCTCGGGGCGGGCGTGGTGCTGGGGCCCTATGGTCTCGGCCGGCTGTCGGCGGATGTTCCCTGGCTCGGCGCCTTCACCATCGACAACCCGGACCAGGTCGCCCAGCTCGCCGAGTTCGGCGTGGTGTTCCTGTTGTTCATGATCGGCCTGGAGCTGTCGTGGGAGCGGCTGCGGCGGATGCGCCGCTTCGTCTTCGGCCTGGGCTTCCTGCAGGTGGCGGTGTGCGGCTCGGTGACGGCGGCGGTGGCCATCGCGCTCGGCCAGCCGCCGCAGGCGGCGGTGGCCGTCGGCGCGGCCCTCGCCCTGTCCTCCACCGCCATCGTCATGCCGCTGCTGGCCGAGCGGAAGCGCCAGCATTCCCTGACCGGGCGGGCGACCTTCTCGGTGCTGCTGTTCCAGGACCTCGCCGTCGCGCCGATCCTGGTCACCCTGGCGCTGATGGCCGGCCGCCCGGGTGAGAACCTGCCCGCCGACCTGTTGCTGGCCTTCGCCCCGGCGGCCGGCGGCGTCGCCCTGCTGCTGGTGTTCGGCCGCCTGCTGCTGCGGCCGATGCTGCGCTCGGTGGCCAAGGCGCGCAGCGAGGAGCTGTTCGTCGCCGCCTGCCTGCTGGTGGTGGTCGGCGCCGGCCTGGTCAGCGCCCTGACCGGCCTGTCCATGGCGCTCGGCGCCTTCATCGCCGGCCTGCTGCTGGCCGAGAGCGAGTTCCGCCACAAGGTCGAGGTGACCATCGAGCCGTTCAAGGGGCTGCTGCTCGGCCTGTTCTTCGTCTCCATGGGCATCGGCCTGAACGTGCCCCTGCTGATCGAGCGCCCGCTCCAGGTGATCGGCGCGGCCCTCGGCCTGCTCGTGCTCAACGCCGGGGTGATCTTCGTCCTGGCCCGCCTGTTCGGCCTGAAGACCCGCGCCGCCGCCGAGGCCGCCCTGCTGCTCGCCGGGGCCGGCGAGTTCGCCTTCGTCATCATCGGCGAGGCCATGGCCCAGGGCCTCGTCGAGCGCACCCTCGGCCAGACGGTGCTGGTGGCCGCCACCCTGTCGATGATCTCCATCCCGCTGCTGGCGGCGGTCGGGGCACGGATCGGCGGCCGGCGCCTGGCGCCCGCCGAGACCCCGGCCGACCTCGACGAGGCCGCCGATCCCTCCGGCGAGCGGCGTGTGCTGGTCGTCGGCTATGGCCGGGTCGGCAAGCTGGTCAGCGAGATGCTCACCCGCCACGGGATCGCCTGGGTCGCCGCCGACCAGGACGCCCGCCTGGTCGACGCGGGCCGGCGCGCGGGGGCGGCGATCTACTTCGGCGATGCGGCCCGGCCGGATTTCCTGTCCCGCTGCGGCCTGGCCGACGCCCCCGCCCTGGTGGTGACCATGGACGATCCGGAGGGGGCCGAGGCCATCGTCGCCGTCGCCCGCGAGTTGCGCCCCGACCTGGTCATCGTCGCCCGCGCCCGCGACGCCCGCCACGCCGCGCGTCTCTATGAACTGGGCGCCACCGACGCGGTGCCGGAAACCGTCGAGGCCAGCCTGCAGCTCTCCGAGGCGGTGCTGGTCGATATCGGCATCCCCATGGGCCTGGTGATCGCCTCGATCCACGAGCGCCGGGACGAGTTCCGCACCGCCCTCAACCGGCCCGAGGCGCTGGGCGGCCGCACCCGCCGCCACCGCCGCGAGCAGGGCGCCTGATCGGCCGGAAAGGCGCCGGAAAAAAGATCGCCGGCGACGGAAGCCGCCGGAACGAAGCCAGCCGGTCGGCGTTCCGCCTCTTGACGTCATGGGCGGAGGCAAGGAACGGAGCGCGCCACGCGCGCTTCTTCACAACCATCATCCAGAATTCGGACGGGTCCGGACGGTTTTCGTGCGGGGCCGGCGCTCGGCGCGCAAGCTTTCCCAGGACGCGGAATTCGGCCGGGAAAGCCTCATAGGCGCGGCTTCCGGTCGGGCGACCGGCCTATGCCTGCGCGGGCCGGTCGAACTTTGCGACGGGGGCGCCCAGTCCCTGACGAGGGTTCAAAGCGGGCGGGAAATTGCGGTCCGGGTGTGGCTTCGGCGACACCACCCGCGGCGCCCGGCCTTGTTATAGAGCGGCCTGGTCGACAGGCCGCAGTACTAGGGCAACGAGAGGGCTCGACAGATGAAGTTCAAACTCCTCGCAGGGGTCGCACTGGCCGCGGTGTTCACCGCCGGCGGCGCCTCCGCGCAAGTCGGCTGGTACGGCGCCGTGGATCTCGGCTACCACTGGCCGCAGGCCATCGACGCCACCTCGTCGGCCAACGCCGCCAACGGCGCCCCCTACGCCTGGGACATCGCCCAGGAAGAGGACTGGGCCGGCTTCGCCCGTCTCGGCTACCAGCTGAACGACAACTGGCGCGTCGAGCTTGAGGCCGGCTACCGCAGCGGCGACATCCAGTCGGTGCGCGGCGGCACGAACCAGGCCGTCACCGGCCTGTGCACCCCCGGCGTGACCCGCGGCCCGACGGCGCCCACCTGCGGCGCCCCGGACGGCGAACTGTCCAGCTGGACCGTCATGGGCAACGTCCTCTACGACTTCGCCCCCGGCGCGAAGGTCAGCCCGTTCGTCGGCGCCGGCGTCGGCGTCAACCACACCAAGCTCGACGTGGTCGGCCAGTTCTCGAACATCCCGGGGACCCCGCCGTTCACCGCCGCCAACCCGGCGCTGCAGAACCTGACCATCGACGACGACGACACGGCCTTCGCCTGGCAGCTGCTGGCCGGCCTCGCCTGGAAGGCGACCGACCGTCTGAACGTCGACCTGACCTACCGCTACCTGGGCGGCTCCGACCTCGACTTCGCGTCGGTCGGCTCCAGCGCCCTGCAGCCGGGCGTGTTCAGCGGCGAATACCGCGACCAGTCGCTGACCCTGGGCCTGCGCTATTC
>JAEYTM010000162.1 GCA_023434015.1 Pseudomonadota bacterium
GCCCAAGGCCGCGGCCAAGGCTCCAGCCGCCAAGGCCGCGCCGAAACCCGCCAAGGCTGCGGCCAAGCCGGCGGCGAAACCTGCCGCCGCCAAGCCGGCAGCGGCAAAGGCCCCTGCGAAGCCCGCCGCCAAGTCCGCGGCCAAGCCGGCGGCCGCCAAGCCTGCGCCCAAGGCTCCCAAGGCCGCGTCTAAGCCTGCCGCCAAGCCTGCCGCGGCCAAGGCTGCGGCGACGAAGCCCGCTGCGGCCAAGAAGCCCGCCGCCAAGAAATAATCCCGGTCTCCGTCGGCGCCGCGCCGGCGGGGGTCAGTTCGCGGAGCGTCTCAGCGCGACCAGCGCGTCGTCGAGGCACGCCCGGTCGCCGGCGATGGCCACCTGACCGCCGAAGGCGCCGACCGGCTTGCCCCGCCAGTCGGTGACGAGCCCGCCGGCCCCGGCGATCACCGGGATGGCGGCGTCGATGTCCCAGGCTTTCAGCCCGGCCTCGACCACCAGGTCCATCGTCCCGGCCGCGACCATGGCGTAGGCGTAGGCGTCGCAACCCAGCCGCGCGAGGCGCGCGCCGGCGCGCACCTGCGTCCAGGCGCCCAGTTCCGCGCCGGTGAAGCAGCCTTCGGGATCGGTGGTGGCGATCACCGCCTCGGTCAGCTTCGGGCATGGCCGCACCCTCAGCGGCCGGCTGGTCCCACGCGCCTCCAGGCGCGAACCGCCGGCGTGGCCGATGAAGACCTCGTCCAGGACCGGCTGGCCGATCGAGCCGAGCACCGGCCGGCCCTCATGGCGCAGCCCGATCAGGGTGCACCACAGCGGCAGGCCCGAGATGAAGGCGCGGGTGCCGTCGACCGGGTCCAGGACCCAGACCCATTCGGCGTCCGGCCGGTCCTCGCCATACTCCTCGCCGATCACCCCGTGGTGGGGATAGCGCTCGGCGATCAGGCTGCGAATGGCGCGCTCGGCGCCCTTGTCGGCCTCGGTGACCGGGTCGAAGCCGCCGGCGCCCCCCTTGTCGACCAAACCGTGGTCGGCGCGGAACAGCGGCAGGATAACGGCCGCGGCGGCGCGGTTCAGCTCCAGGGTGAAGGCGTCGAGTTCAGCGATCAGGTCGGAAGAAGGGGCGGGCATGGCCCTGGTTTAGCCCGCCTCGCGCCGCGCGTCAGGCCTTCCGGACATCGGCGGGGTCCCGGGCGCCGTTGCGCAGTCGACGCTTCGCCGCCTACTAGGGGGCATGGCAGCTTCCCGGCCCTCCCTGGCCCAGGACCTGGTCTGGCGGATCGAGGCCCTGGCCTACGACCTCGCCGCGGGACTGGCGCGCATCTTCCCGATCGACACCGTCTCGGACTTCGGCGCCTGGCTGTTCCGGCGGCTGGGCCCGCTGACCAGCGCCAGCCGCGTGGCCGAGCGCAACCTGCGGATCGCCTTTCCGGAGGCCGGCGATACGGAGATCGCCGCCCTGCTGGCCGAGCAATGGGGGCACCTCGGGCGCTGGTTCGCCGAGTTCCCGATCCTCGACCGGATCATCAACGACCCGGGCCGGGTGGAGGTGGTCGGCGCCGAGCGGCTGAAGGCGATCGCCGAGGGGGGCGGGCCGGTGGTGTTCATCTCCGGCCACTTCTCCAGCTTCGAGATCATGCCGGCGGTGATCATCCATTCGGGCGTCACCTGCCAGATCACCTATCGCGCGACCAACAATCCGCACGTCGACGAGCGCATCCGCGCCAGCCGCTTTCGCTATGGGGTGCGGCTGTTCGCGCCGAAGGGGACCGACGGGGCCCGTGAACTGATCCGCGCCCTGTCGCGCGGGGAGTCGGTGGCGCTGATGAACGACCAGAAGTTCAACGGCGGCGTGGCCGCTCCGCTGTTCGGCGTCACCGCCCATACGGCGCCGGGGCCTTCGAGCCTGGCCCTGCGCTTCGGCGCGCCCCTGCAGCCGATGTCGGTCCAGCGCATCGACAAGGCCCGCTTCCGGGTGGTGGTCCACCCGCCGATCCGGCTGGAGGACACCGGCGACCGGGCGGCCGACATCGAGGCCGGCGTGCGGCGGGTCAACGCCTTTATCGAGGAGCGGGTGCGTGAGCGGCCCGCGGAGTGGTTCTGGGTCCACCGCCGCTGGCCGAAGGAAGTCTACAGGCGCGGCCGTCGGCCGGCCGGCGGCACGGATTAGGCCGGGTTGGTTTCCTGCCAGCGCTTCAGCGCCTCGGCGGGCCCGGCGTAGGCTTCCTGCAGCGGGGCGCTCCAGTAGCGCAGGGCCTCCATCGGCACCTTGGCTCCGCTGACCGCGCAGATCACATAGCGGCCGGGCCGCAGCACGGCGAAGTCGCCGTCGCCATAGTGCAGCTTGGCGAGGTCGGAGCCGGGCAGTTCGCGATCATGGGCGTTCATGCGGCGCTATTTAGCGCTTTCAGCGGCGTCAGAACAGGTCGCCCTGCGCCGGGGTGGGCGCTTTCGGCCGGGGTTTAGCCGGGCGGGCCGCCGGTTCAGCTCCGGCGGCGGCGTCGACCACGGCCTTGCGCGTGACCTTGTCGCCGAAGCGGATGTCGATCGCCTCGCCGGCGGCGAGCGTCGCGCCGGCGCGGACGATGGAGCCGTCCGCCCTCTGCACCCGCGCGAAGCCGCGTTGCAGGGGCCGGTCGGGATCCACGGAGGCGTAGAGCTTGGAGAGCGCGGTCAGCCGCTCCGAAACCCGTTCCAGCCGCCGCTCGACCGCTGGGTTCAGGCGGTCGGCCACGGCGGTCAGGCGCTGCTGCTGCACCGCCTGCGGCCGCTGCAGCAGCAGGGGCGACAGGCGGGCGCCGATCCTCACCAACTCATGCTCATGCGCCGTCGCGTTGCGCGCCAGGGCCGCGCCCAGTCGTCCCGAGACGATGTCGAACCGCTGCGCGGCCAGTTCCACGAGGTCGCGCACCCGTCGCAGGCTGCGGTCGGCCGACTGCACCCGGTGACGCCGCTCCTCGACGGCCCGCCCGCCGCAGCGGTGCATCCGCGCGCCAAAGTCGCTGACGCAGGCCTTCAGCTCGGCCAGCACGGGCGTGGCCATCTCGGCGGCGGCGGTCGGGGTCGGCGCCCGCCGGTCCGAGACGAAGTCGATCAGGGTGGTGTCGGTCTCGTGGCCGACGGCGCTGATCAGCGGGATGCCGGACCGCACGACGGTTCGCGCCAGGGCCTCGTCGTTGAACGGCCAGAGGTCCTCCACCGAGCCGCCGCCGCGCGCGACGATGATCACGTCCGGGCGGGCGATCGGTCCCGCGCCGTCCAGCCGGTTGAAGCCGTCGATGGCCGCGCAGACCTGGGCCGCCGCCGCGTCGCCCTGCACGACCACCGGCCAGACGATCACGTGGCAGGGCCAGCGGTCGCGGATGCGGTGGAGGATGTCGCGGATCACCGCCCCGGTCGGGCTGGTGATCACGCCCACCACGGCGGGCATGGCCGGCAACGGCCGCTTGCGGGAGGCCTCGAACAGGCCCTCGGCGGCGAGCTTCGCCTTCAGCCGCTCGAGCTGGGCCAGCAGAGCCCCGACGCCGGCGGCCTCCATGGTCTCGATGACGATCTGGTAGCGCGAGCCGGCGGGGTAGGAGGTGATCTTGCCGGTGACCACCACCTCCAGCCCCTGCGCGGGGCGGATGGACAGGCCGCGGACCTGCCCCTTCCAGACCACGCCGTCGATGGCGGCGCGCTCGTCCTTCAGCGTCAGATAGACGTGGCCGTTGGCGTGGTGGGTGACCTTGGAGACCTCGCCGCGCAGGCGCACGAAGCCGTAGGCGTCCTCGAGGGTGCGCTTCAGCGCGAAGGACAGCTCCGAGACCGAATAGGGCTTGGCGTTGCCGGAGGCGTCGGTGTCGGGCGGGGCGTCAGTCATGGAAGAAAGGTAGCGCCGGGGCCGGGCGAACCCAATGCCCCGACGCTACCCCATCCCCAACGGATGGTTTGCCGCGTCGTCGCGGATCAGATGTAGCGGCGCAGGCTGCGCGCCAGCTCGTTCGGGCCGGTGCGCTTCTTGGCCTGGGTCGGCTGGTAGGCGACCTCGCTGTGCTCCAGGCAGTAGGGGCCTTCGCCCGAGCGGCGGCCGCAGAAGGTGAAGCTGTCGAGCGAGGGGTCGCCGATCGGCCATTTGCACATATGGGCGCCCAGGGTCAGCACCGTGGCCGAGCCAGGGGCTTCCTCGACGTAGCGCACCGGGGTAGGCGCGACCTGCGGCGAGACCGGCTCGGCCAGGCGGCGCGGCGCGGACGGGGCGGCGG
>JAEYTM010000165.1 GCA_023434015.1 Pseudomonadota bacterium
CGCCCGTGCGGGCGCGATCCACGACCGGCGCCCCCAGGCACCGCTCCAGCTCCTGAATGCCCGCCGACAGGGTGGGCTGGGTGACGTGAGCCGCCTCGGCGGCGCGGCCGAAGCTGCCGTTCTCGGCCAGAAGCTTCAGGTATTGCAGTTGTCGCAGGGTCGGGAGCATCGCCGATGTATAGACCCACTCTATGGGTCTGGCAAAAACAATCGATTGGCCTTCTGGCAACAAGCCCCCTATTCCGTTCGTCGAGGCGGCCGGCGACACCTTTCCGGCCGCCATCGCATTCCATGAGGGAGATTATCGATGCTGGGTGTTGGCGAGACGCTGCCGGACTTCAAGGTCACGGGTGTGAAGCCCAAGTTCAACCGTCACGAAGAGAATGGCGAGAGCGCCTTCGAGGCGATCACCAAGGAAAGCTTCCCGGGCAAGTGGAAGGTCATCTTCTTCTACCCGAAGGACTTCACCTTCGTCTGCCCGACCGAGATCGCCGAGTTCGCCAAGCTGAACTCGCAGTTCGAGGAACGCGACACGGTCGTCCTGGGCGGCTCCACCGACAACGAGCACTCCAAGCTCGGCTGGCGCCGTGAGCACCCGGACCTCAACAGCCTGCCGATCTGGAACTTCGCCGACAACTCCGGCAAGTTCGCCCGCGCCCTTGGCGTGCTGAACGAAGACGAAGGCGTCGCCTTCCGCGCGACCTTCATCGTCGACCCGGACAATGTGATCCAGCACGTCTACGTCACCAACCTGAACGTCGGCCGCAACCCGCAGGACACCCTGCGCGTGCTCGACGCGCTGCAGACCGACGAACTCTGCCCCTGCAACCGCGCTGTGGGCGGCGAAACCCTCTAAGGCGCAAGCCGACCGGCCGGGAGAGGCGCAAGCCGCCTCTCCCGGTGCTATCCTGACCCCCGCCAACATTCTGGAGACCGCCATGTCGCTCGACGCCCTGCGCGAGACGCTGCCCGGCTATGCCAAGGACCTCAGCCTCAACCTGTCGAGCCTGGCCGGCGACACCTCCCTCACCGACCAGCAGAAGTGGGGCTGCTTCGTCGCCTCCGCCCACGCCATCGGCGTCGCCTCGGTGATCCAGGCGACCGAGCGCGCGGCGCTGGAAGCCGGCGTCTCGCCCGAGGCCGTCACCGCCGCCAAGGCCGCCTCGGCGATCATGGGCATGAACAACGTCTACTACCGTTCGCTGCACCTGCTGACGAACCCGGAGTACCGGACGCTGCCGGCGCGCCTGCGGATGAACGTCATCGCCAACCCGGGCGTCGAGAAGGTCGACTTCGAGCTGTGGTGCACGGCGGTGTCGGCCATCAACGGCTGCGGCATGTGCCTCGACAGCCACGAGGCCGAACTGAAGAAGCACGGCCTGCCCGCGGCCCAGATCCAGACCGCCCTGCGCATCGCGGCGGTGGTCAATGCGGTGAGCCGCGTGGTCGACGCCGAAGCCGCGGCTGACTGAGCCGCCCTGGCCCAGTACAACGGAACGCCGGACGGACGGAGCCTATTCCGGCCGTCCGGTCTCCACATACTTTTCGAACCGAAGCAGCTGTTCGCGCATCACGCCGTCCACAGCCGCGGCCAGGGCGTCCACCGCCGCCGGACGCAGGCCGCCGACCGTATAGGTCTGCTCGACTTCGACGCCCGCACCCTTCGGCTGGAACGCGAAGAGCAGCACCCCGACCGCCTTCTCATCGCGCAGCGGGCCGAGCGCCGCCTCCAGGCGCAGCAGATAACCCGGAAGCGCCAGGGTGACCGTGCCGTGCCGGGTGGTTTCCGCCCCGACCGTCTCGCAGAAGCAGCCGCCGACGCTCAGCGGCAGGGACATGTTGGCGGCGTCGCCGGAGTAGGTGTGGGCGCCGTTCCACCACCGCTCGACCTCGCCGAGGGCGGCGTAGGCGCGCTCCGGCGTGGCGGCGAACTCAACGATGTTGCGGGTGCGGAAGCCGCCGTCGATGGGTTCGACCTCGGCGTGCGCCGTTCCTGCCAGCGCCAGCACAAGCAGGGTGGTCAAGGTGGCGATCCGCATCGCTCAGGCCCTCTCGAAACTCAGGGGCGCACCCCAGAAGGATGCGACCAGACCGTTCTGCGCGCCCGGCGTGCCGGTGGTCAGGAACCGCCGAGTCCCGTCGGTCCCCGGATCGATCTCCGGATGCCGTTCCAGATAGCGCGCCAGGGCGTCGGCGGTGGCCTGCGGCTGATGAATCAGCGGCGTGCCGGGCGGCAGGGCCGCGCGGAACAGGTCGGCGGTGATCTCGTAGTGGGTGCAGCCGAGGATCGCCCGGTCGGGCGCCCGTCCGATGCGCGTGGAGATCGCCTTCACATGGCCTTCGATCGTCGCCTGCAGTTCCTCGCGCGGCGCGCCCGCCTCGATCATCCGCGCCAGGTCCGTGCAGGGCTCTGAGAACACCGCCACGTCCTGCCGGCGCTTGTCGATCTCGATCTCATAGACCCGGCTCCTCGCCGTCGCCGGCGTGGAGAACACCGCCAGGATGTCGAGCTTCTCGACCTTATCTCCCCGCCGGTCGGCCTCGTGCTCCCAGGGCAGGCCGGTCGCCGCCTCGATGGTCGGCACGATGATGCCCAGCACATTCACCGGTCGGCCGAGTTCGCGGCGGCGGGCCGGCAGCCAGGTCTGCTGCAGCCGGCGCAACGCCACGCTGGCGGCCGTATTGCAGGCCAGGACAACCAGGTTGCATCCCTCGGCGAACAGCCGCTCGCAGCCGGCGCGGGTCAGATCGACGATCTCCTCGCCTCCCCTGCCCCCGTAGGGCGCGTTCGCCTGATCGGCGAGATAGACGAAGTCGGCCTGCGGAAATCGCTCCACGAGCCTGTGGTGGACGGTCAGGCCGCCCACGCCGGAATCGAACACGCCGATAGCCATGCCCTGGTGTTACCGGGCCTTCGCCGGACCCGCCAGCCGCAAATCCGCCATGTCGGGGCCGCATCAACCGTCCGTAAGGTGACGAAGGGGCCGATCATCCCTAAAGTCGTGCTCAATTGCTGCTTTCTTCCGGAGACCTCATGAAACGGCGCACGTTCCTTGCCGCGACTTCCGCCCTCGCCGCGACGGCCGCCCTCCCCTTCGAGGCCCTGGCCCAAGGGCCTGCGGCCAACCCGCTGACCGCGGCGTGGACCGGCCCGTTCGGCGGCGTTCCGGCCTTCGACAAGGTCCGGGTGGCCGACTTCAAGCCGGCGCTCGAGGCGGCGATGGCCGAGGAACTGCGCGAGATCGACGCCATCACCAACGTGCGGTCCGTCCCGACCTTCGAGAACACCATCGCCGCCCTGGAGCGGACCGGCCGGGCCAAGGACCGGGTGCAGACCTATTACGGCATCTGGGGCACCACCCTCTCCACCCCAGAGGTCCGCGCGGTCGAAACCGAGATGCAGCCGAGGCTGGCCGCCCATTCCGACCGGATCCTGCAGAACGCCGCCCTCTTCCGGCGGATCGACGCGGTCTACCAGGCGCGCGAGACGGCCGGGCTGACGCCGGAGCAGAAGCGCCTCGTCACCCTGCGCTGGAACGCCTTCGTCCGCGCGGGCGCCCGCTTGGAGCCGGCCGCCAAGGCGCGCGTGGCGACGATCAATGAGGCGCTCGCCGGCCACTTCACGAAGTTCAACCAGAACCTGCTGGCCGACGAGACCGACTACGTCCTCTACCTCAAGACCGACGCCGAGCTGGTCGGCCTGCCCGCGGACGTCCGCGCCGCGGCCGCCGCGGCGGCCAAGGACCGCGACCGCGCCGGCGAGTACGCCATCCTCAACACCCGCTCCTCGGTGGATCCGTTCCTGACCTATTCCGACCGCCGCGACCTGCGCGAGAAGGTCTGGCGCACCTTCTACAGCCGCGGCGACAACGGCGACGCGCGCGACAACAACGCCATCATCCGCCAGATCCTCAAGCTGCGCGCCGAGCGGGCGAAGCTGCTGGGCTTCCCCACCCACGCCCACTGGCGCCTGCAGGGCAACTCCATGGCCGAGGACCCTCAGGCGGCGATGAATCTGATGATGCGCGTCTGGCCGTCCGCCAAGGCGCGGGTCGGCGAGGAAGTCGCCGAGATGCAGGCCATCGCCGACAAGGAAGGCGCCAAGCTGAAGATCGCGCCCTGGGACTACCGCTACTACGCCGAGAAGGTCCGCGCCGCCCGCTACGACCTCGATATGAACGAGGTGAAGCCGTACCTGCAGCTCGAGAAGCTGCGCGAAGGCATGTTCTGGGCGGCCGGCGAGCTCTACGGCTTCAGCTTCGCGCAGGTCGAGGTTCCGGTGCAGCATCCCGACGTCCGCGTCTGGGAGGTGAAGCGGGGCGCCGACCACATCGGCCTCTGGTACTTCGACCCCTACGCCCGCGCCGGCAAGCGCTCGGGCGCCTGGATGAACGCCTACCGGACCCAGGAGACCTTCGACGGCAAGGTCACCACCATCGTCTCCAACAACTCGAACTTCGTGAAGGGCGCGCCCGGCGAGCCGGTGCTGTTGTCCTGGGACGATGCGGAGACCATGTTCCACGAATTCGGCCACGCCCTGCACGGTCTGAGCTCGGCGGTGACCTACCCGTCGCTCGCCGGCACGCGGGTGTTCCGCGACTATGTGGAGTTCCCCTCGCAGATCAACGAGCACTGGCTGTCCACGCCGCAGGTGTTGCAGCGCTTCGCCCTGCACCACCGCACCGGCCAGCCGATCCCGGCCGAACTGGTCGCCAAGATTGAGACCGCGCGGACCTTCCGCCAGGGCTTCGACGTGACCGAGTACCTGGCTTCGGCGCTCATCGACATGAAGCTGCACCTGGCCGGCGACGCCGACATCGACCCGGACGCCTTCGAGCGCGAGGAACTGGCGGCGCTGGGCATGCCCGAGGAGCTGCCGATGCGTCACCGCACGCCGCAGTTCCAGCACGTCTTCGCCTCGGACGGCTATTCGGCCGGCTACTATTCCTACCTGTGGTCCGAGACACTGGCGCTGGACGCCGTCGAGGCCTTCCGCGAGGCGCCCGGCGGCCTCTACGACAAGCCGACCGCGAAGCGCCTGCACGACTCCATCATGAGCGTCGGCAATTCGGTGGACCCGGCCCAGCAGTACCGCAACTTCCGCGGCCGCGGTCCCGACGTGCGGGCCTACCTGCGCGACAAGGGCTTCCCGTCGACCTAGACCCGGCTCGTCGCCCTGGCCGGCTCAGCAACACCGGCCGGGGCGATGGCGAGCGCGTCTTGGGTTGCCCGATGGCCATCCCCATGCTGACGTAGCGTCGTTAGCTGGGGAGTTGCTTAACAATGGCTATTGTTGTCGCTGGAAATACAGCAATTGATACGAATAACACGGAGATTGGTGCACTCGTCGAAGGAGACGCCGTCGCGGCGACCGCGAGTTACATTCGGCTGCTGACCGGCCTCTGGGTCGATGAATTCTACGGCGCGTTCCAGTACGACCTGTTCGGGGATCTCGCCGGTGGCCGCCTGACCGGCTGGAAACAGATGTACAACGGGCACGTGGTGTTTGACCTGAGCCAGATATCGGTCGAGGTTCCCACCTTCCTCAACTGGGTCGCCCAGGACGACAACCTCGGCGCCGTGACGTCCATCCTGTCGGGCAGCGACAGCATCAGCGGCTCGGCGTTCGGCGACATCCTGTCGGGATGGGCCGGGGCGGACACCATCCAGGCCGGCGGCGGCTGGGATACGGTGTTCGGCGGCCTGGGCAACGATTCCATCGGCGACGCCTCCGGCCAGAACTTCCTGAGAGGTGAGGACGGCGACGACTACATTCAGGGCGGCGCCGATTTTGACGACGCCCACGGCAACATGGGCAATGACACGGTCCGCGGCGGCGATGGCGACGACTGGGTGGTCGGCGGCAAGGACGAAGATCTGCTGTACGGCGAAAAGGGCTGGGATGTCGTCTGGGGCAATCTTGGCAACGACACGCAGTATGGCGATGACGGCAACGACCAGGTCCGCGGCGGCCAGGGCGACGACATCGTCCATGGCGGCGCGGGGGACGACTACGTTTCGGGCGACCGGGGCAATGACACCATCACCGGCGGCACGGGCGCCGACCGGTTCCACGGCTCCCAGGATATCGGCATCGACCGGGTCCTCGACTTCAATCGCCTCGAGGGCGACCGTGTCCTGCTCGACCCGGGGACGACCTATACAGTGCGTCAGGAGGGCGCCGACACCATCATCGACATGGGCGGCGGTCACCAGATGATCCTGGTCGGCGTGCAGCAGGCGGCCCTCTCCGACGGGTGGATCGTCTCCGCCTGGGCCTGACCAGCGCGCCCGTCTTCCGCGGCCCTCGCGGCGCGGAAGGCGGGGCGTCCGCAGCGCATTCTTGACCAAACCTATCCACAGGCGCATAAGCGCGCCCTTCCGGCGCCAGCCTTGGTCAGCGCCCTCCACCGTCACGACCCCCACCGGATGGGACGAGGACGGCGAGGCCCCCCGTCGACGCAATCGTCCACGGGGGTCGACTGCGTTTGGGCCGGGCGTCTCCGCAGTTCGCGGGGGCGTCAACCTGGAGTTCCGCAACCCGCCGCCGCGGGTCGCTGGTGGAGTGACTATTGTTTGACGCGCTGACAGATCGGCTTTCGGGCGTATTCGACCGGCTCTCCGGGCGCGGCGTGCTGTCCGAGAAGGATGTCGCCGAGGTGATGCGCGAGATCCGCGTCGCCCTGCTCGAGGCCGACGTCGCCCTGCCGGTGGTCCGCGACTTCATCGCCAAGGCGACCGAGGCCGCCACCGGCGAGGCGGTGATCCGCTCGGTCCGCCCGGCCGACCAGGTGGTCAAGATCACCTATGACGGCCTGGTCGAGATGCTGGGCGGCGAGGGCGAGCCGGAGGGGCTCAACCTCTCGCTCAACCCGCCGACCGTGATCCTGATGGCCGGCCTGCAGGGCTCGGGCAAGACCACCACCGCCGGCAAGCTGGCGCTGCGGCTGGTGCGCGAGCGCAAGAAGGTGCTGCTGGCCTCGCTGGATACGCGCCGGCCGGCCGCCATGGAGCAGCTGGCGACCCTGGCCAAGGCCGCCGGCGCCGAGAGCCTGCCGATCGTCGCCGGCCAGTCGGCGCCGGACATCGCCAAGCGGGCCCTCAGCTCGGCCAAGCTGCAGGGCTACGACGTCGTCATCCTCGACACCGCCGGGCGCACCACGCTCGACGAGGCGATGATGTCGGAAGCCTCCGAGATCGCCCGCATCGCCAACCCGTCGGAGACCCTGCTGGTCGCCGACAGCCTGACCGGCCAGGACGCGGTGCGCACGGCCAAGGCCTTCCACGAACGCCTGCCGCTCACCGGCCTGGTGCTGACCCGCGCCGACGGCGACGGCCGCGGCGGCGCGGCCCTGTCCATGCGGGCGGTCACCGGCCTGCCGATCAAGTTCCTCGGCGTCTCGGAGAAGATCGACGGGCTCGACGCCTTCGACGCCCGCCGCGTGGCCGGCCGCATCCTCGGTCAGGGCGACGTCGTCGCCCTGGTGGAGAAGGCCGCCCAGGACCTCGACCAGTCCAAGGCCGAGGCGATGGCCAAGCGGCTGGCCAAGGGGCAGTTCGACCTCGACATGATGGCCGACCAGCTCAGCCAGATGAAGCGGATGGGCGGCATGGAAGGCCTGATGGGCTTCATGCCGGGCGTCCAGAAGATCAAGAAGCAGATCGCCGAGGCCAACATCGACGAGAAGATGTTCGACCGTCAGGCGGCGATCATCTCCTCCATGACCAAGGCCGAGCGCAAGAAGCCGGAGATCCTGCAGGCTTCGCGCAAGCGCCGGATCGCCAAGGGCGCCGGCGTCGATGTCGCCGAGGTCAACCGCGTGCTGAAGCAGCACCGCCAGATGGCCGACGCCTTCAAGGCGATGAGCAAGGGCGGCGGCAAGGGCTTCGCCCGGATGGCCCAGATGCTCGGCGGCGGCATGGGCGGGGCCGACATGGCCCGGCTCAAGGCCATGGGCGGCGGCAAGATGCCGACCCAGGAACAGATGGAAGACCTCGCCGGCAAGTTGCCGGGCCTCGGCGGCCCGGGCGCTGGCGGCCCGCAACTCCCAGGGCTGGGCGGCCTGCCGCCCGGCTTCAATCCCTTCAAGAAATAGACCGAAAGACCAAAGGACCTACCGATGCTGAAGATCCGTCTCGCCCGTGGCGGCGCCAAGAAGCGCCCCTACTACTCGATCGTCGTCGCCGACAGCCACTCGCCCCGTGACGGCCGCTTCATCGAGAAGGTCGGCGCCTACAACCCGCTGCTCAAGAAGGACGACCCGAACCGCGTCGTGCTGAAGGTCGAGCGCATCCAGGAGTGGATCGCCAAGGGCGCCCAGCCGACCGACCGCGTCGCGCGCGAACTGGCCAAGCAGGGCGTCGGTCAGTGGGCCGCCGGCAGCAACCCGAAGAAGGGCGAGCCGGGCCGCAAGGCCAAGGAACGCGCCGAAGAGCGCGCCCAGCGCGAAGCTGACCGCGCCGCCGCCGCGGCCGAAGCCGCCGCCGCCCCGCCGCCGGTGGAAGAGGCGCCGGCCGAAGAGCCGGTCGTCGCTGAAGCTC
>JAEYTM010000100.1 GCA_023434015.1 Pseudomonadota bacterium
CGGCTGTCGGGCGAGCGGCTCTATATCGATCATGTCGAGAGCCCGCCGGCCCTGCGCGGCACGGGGGCGGCGGGGCGGCTGATGGCGGCCCTGGCCGCCGACGCCCGCGCGCGGGGTCTGAAGGTCACCCCGATCTGCGGCTACGCCGCCGCCTGGCTCCGCCGCAGCCACGAATTCCGCGACCTGCTCGGCTGATCGCTCCTCCCCTGCGGAGCGGGGGAGGTGGCGCGAAGCGCCGGAGGGGGCGCGCCGGCCCCGCGGGTAAGCTTACGATTGTCGGTTAACCGCCACGCCGGGCGGGAGGGGGCCGTCCCCCGCGCCGCCGGTCCCCGCCTTCCGTTCAGAGGCGCGGGGCCGGCCCAAGGCGCGGCCGGAGGGTCGTCGCCCTAGGTGCGGGCGACGATGGCTTCCAGGGTCTGCACCCGCGAGGTGCAGTCCTCGGCCAGCCGGCGGGCCAAGTCGCGCACGCCCGGCGGATAGGCGTCGCCGCCGTCGGCGATCTCGGCCGCCAGCAGCTCCACGTCGGTCAGCGCCTGCTCCAGCGCCCGCACGTGATCCTTGGCGAGCGTCCGGGCCTCGAGCTGCAGACGGCGCACGCGTTCGGCGACTGTCTCAGTCTTCGTGGACGTTTTAATGTTGTTGTCCGCGACAACACTCAGGGACGGTGACATTCTGTAGTACCTCAAATCCCCAACCCAGGTTTATCGAGGCTCGCCATTCACCATGAACGGCTCCAGTCGCCTCGTGACCTGCTGTCTCATCTATGCATGAAGACACCACAGGTTCCCTGACAACCGCATGAACGGCGCCAGCAGGAGCCGTTATGGGTCTTTGCGGTCACAGGGGGTGGTTAAGGGTGGAGGACGCCGACGCGTCGATCATCCCGTTGTCGGTGTGGGCGAGAGCCTCGCCACGCACAGGGCACCCCCTCGCAGCGCCAGCCCGGCAGAGCACCCACATAAAATTGGACTTTCGGACGGCGTCGCTGCAGCGTGAACGTATCCAGAACTTCTGTTCTTTCTCACGGTGAATTTTGAAAGAGTCCAGCCGGAGGCTGCGTGGCCCAGCGAGAACCCTCGCGCGCCCGCGCACGGAATACTGCGACGGGGCCAACTTCAACGGCCCCACTTCAAGCGGCGGCCCCTACAGCCGACCCTTGCGGAACCGCTCGGCCGCCTCGGCGCGGGCCTCGGCCTTCACGCGCTTCACCGCCCCGCGGTCGACCTCCTCGCCGGTCGGGGTCAGCATCTCGTTGGCGAATTCGAGGTCCATCAGCTTCAGGCGCTTGATCTCGTCGCGCAGGCGGGCGGCGGTTTCGAACTCCAGGTTCGACGCGGCCTCGCGCATACGGGCCTCCAGGTCCTTGAGGGTGGCCTTGAAGTTGTCGCCCATGAACGGCTTGCCGTCCTCCGCCACCCCGACGGGGACGGTGACGCGGTCCTTCTCGTAGGGGCTGGCGAGGATGTCCTTGATCTGGCTGCGGACGCTTTCGGGCGTGATGCCGTGTTCGGCGTTCCAGGCTTCCTGCTTCTCGCGCCGCCGCTTCGTCTCCGACATCGCCCGCTCCATCGAGCCGGTGACGCGGTCGGCGTAGAGGATCACCTTGCCGTCGACGTTGCGCGCCGCCCGGCCGATGGTCTGGATCAGGCTGGTCTCCGAGCGCAGGAAGCCTTCCTTGTCGGCGTCGAGGATCGCCACCAGGCCGCACTCGGGGATGTCGAGGCCCTCGCGCAGCAGGTTGATGCCGACCAGGGCGTCGAAGGCGCCCAGTCGCAGGTCGCGGATGATCTCGATCCGCTCCATGGTGTCGACGTCGGAGTGCATGTAGCGGACCTTCAGGCTCTGCTCGTGCATGTACTCGGTCAGGTCCTCGGCCATCTTCTTGGTCAGGACGGTGATCAGGCTGCGGTAGCCGGCGGCCGAGGTGTCGCGCACCTCGGCGATCACGTCGTCGACCTGGCTGAAGTTGTCCTTGGAGACCGGCCGCACCTCGACCGGCGGGTCGATCAGGCCGGTGGGGCGGATGACCTGTTCGGTGAAGACGCCGCCGGTGCGCTCCATCTCCCAGGGGCCGGGGGTGGCCGAGACGTGCACCGTGTCCGGGCGCATGGCGTCCCACTCCTCGAACTTCATCGGCCGGTTGTCCATCGCCGAGGGCAGGCGGAAGCCGTACTCGGCCAGGGTGAACTTGCGGCGGTAGTCGCCCCGGTACATGGCGCCGATCTGCGGCACCGTCTGGTGGCTTTCGTCGACGAACAGGATGGCGTTCTCGGGGATGTACTCGAAGAAAGTCGGCGGCGGCTCGCCCGGCCGGCGGCCGGTCAGGTAGCGGCTGTAGTTCTCGATGCCGGCGCAGGAGCCGGTGGCGTCGATCATCTCCAGGTCGAAGGTGGTGCGCTGCTCCAGCCGCTGGGCCTCCAGGAGCTTGCCGTTGGCCACCAGCCAGTCGAGCCGCTCCTTCAGCTCGGCCTTGATGCCGGTGATCGCCTGCCGCAGCGTCGGGCGGGGCGTCACATAGTGGCTGTTGGCGTAGACCTTGATGCCCTTCAGGTCGGCGGTCTTGCGGCCGGTGAGGGGGTCGAACTCGGTGATCGCCTCGATCTCGTCGCCGAACAGGCTGATGCGCCAGGCGCGGTCCTCGTAGTGGGCCGGGAAGATCTCGATGGTGTCGCCGCGCCGCCGGAACGTGCCGCGCTCGAAGGCCTGATCGTTGCGCTTGTACTGCAGGGCGACGAGGTCCCCCATCAGCTTCTTCTCGTCGAGCCGCTGGCCGGGCTCGAGCGTGAAGGTCATGGCCGTGTAGGTCTCGACCGAGCCGATGCCGTAGATGCAGGAGACCGAGGCGACCACGATGACGTCGTCGCGCTCCAGGATCGCCCGGGTGGCCGAGTGGCGCATCCGGTCGATCTGCTCGTTAATCGAGGAGTCCTTCTCGATGTAGGTGTCGGTCCGCGGCACGTAGGCCTCGGGCTGGTAGTAGTCGTAGTAGGAGACGAAGAACTCGACCGCGGTCTCGGGGAAGAAGCTCTTGAACTCGGAATAGAGCTGGGCGGCGAGGGTCTTGTTGGGCGCGAGGATCAGGGCAGGGCGCTGGGTCTGCTCGATGATCTTGGCCATGGTGAAGGTCTTGCCGGAGCCGGTGACCCCCAGCAGCACCTGGTCGTGCTCGCGCGCGTTGACCCCGGCCACCAGTTCCGGGATGGCGGTGAGCTGGTCGCCGGCCGGCTGGTAGTCGCTGACCAGCCTGAACTTCTGCCCGCCCTCGGATTTGACCGGCCGCTCGGGCCGATGCGGCTTCCACAGCATCGGCATGGTGTTCTCGTCGTAGTCGAACGTCGCCGACACGTCGGACACGCCCGACGGCGTGGTGGGGGCCTGGGAACGGGGCATGAACGCAAGTTAGGAGGTCGCCGGCCTCCGCGCCACCCCGTCCCGCGGCCTATCGGCCCTGCCGCGCCAGGGCCTCGGCGATCGCCCGCTGGGTGATCGGCTCGATCAGGTCGTAGGCGCCCTTGTTGGGATGCACCCCGTCGCCGGCCAGCCCAGGCTTCATCGCCCCGGCCGGGTCGGCCATCGCCACATGATAGTCGGCGTAGGCGAAGCCTTCGCGCGCGGCGAAGGCCTTCAGCCAGGCGTTCAGCTCGACGATCCTCGGCGCCGGGTTCATGCCCTTGCGCCACGGGAAGTCGCCGGCCGGCATCACCGAGGCGATCACCACCCGGATGCCGTTGGCGCGGGCCAGGGTGGTCATGGCGACGACGTTGTCCTGGATGGCGGCCATGGTGGTCGGGCCGGAGTTGCCGGCGATGTCGTTCACCCCGGCCATGATGTGCACCACCTGCGGCTTCAGGTTGACCACGTCGGGCTGGAAGCGGACCAGCATGTGCTGGGTGGTCTGGGCGCTGATGCCGCGGCCGATATAGCCGTTGGTCTCGAAGAACTCCGGATCCGCCCGCCGCCAGCCCTCGGTGATGGAGTCGCCGATGAAGACCACGCGCGGCTGGCCCGCCGTCGGCGGCGGGGTGGCGGCGTTGTCGGCGCGATAGCGGCAGAGGTAGGGCCAGTCGCCGAGCGGCTGCCGGTCGGCGCAGGGATCGGCGACGATCCCGGTGGCCATGCCGGGCTCATAGGGCGCCTGGATCTGCGGCAGCCGGGGCGGCGGTTGCTGGGCTCCCGCCGGTCCAGCCAGCGTGATCGCCAGCGCCGCGGCGAGCGCCGCCTGCAGGATTTTCATGAGCGTTCCCCCGGGTTTCACCCAGCTTAGCAGGGCCGCCGGCCGCGCAAAGGGATTCGACACTGTGTGTCGCACAGTGTATGACGCACAGCATGCCGACCGAAGCCGACATGTTCGAACCCCTGCGCCAGGAACTCCGGCGCGGGACGCTGATCCTGGCCGTCCTCGGTCAGCTGCGGGCCGAGCATTACGGCTACACCCTGCGCCGGGCGCTCGCCGAGGCCGGGGTCGAGATCGAAGAGGGCGCGCTTTACCCGATGCTGCGCCGCCTGGAATCCCAGGGTCTGCTGACCAGCGAATGGCGGGAGGAGGAGAAGCGCAACAAGCGCTTCTACCGGCTCTCCGACGCCGGGCGCGCCGTGCTCGACCGTCTCGTCGGCGAGTGGCGGGACCTCAACTCCTCCGTGGCCGATATCCTGAAGGAAGCGCCGTGATGGATCTTGTCGAACGCTATCTGGCGGCCATCGGCCGCGAGCTGCCCGCGGCCCAGGCGGGTGATGTCGTCGCCGAACTGCGCGACGTGCTGCTGTCCCAGATCGAGGAGGCGGAGGAACGGCTGGGACGGCCGCTCGCCGCCAAGGAGGTCGAGCAGCTCCTGAGCGACTTCGGTCATCCGTTGATCGTCGCCGGCCGCTACCGGAAGATCCAGCATCTGGTCGGGTCGGAGGTCTTCCCGTTCTGGTGGGCCGGGCTGAAGGCCAGCCTGACCGTCGCCAGCGCGGTCGTCGTGGTGCTGCTGGCGGTGCGTCTGGTCACCGGCGCGGGCGTGGCGGTGTTCTGGCACGCGCTGCCCATGCTCTGGTCGACGGCGCTCTATGTCTTCGCGGTGGTCACCCTGGTGGCGGTCGGGCTCGAACAGGCCGGCGCCGTGCGGTTGCTGCGGAAATGGCGGCCGGGCGGCCTGCCGCCAGTCGGGGTGACCCCGCGCAGCCGGTTCGACCTAGTCGTCGAGATCGGCATGGGGTTGGTCTTCCTGCTGTGGTGGGTCGGCGCGCTTCGCTTCCACAACTTCATCCCCGACTACGCCCAGATCGAGGTGAACCTGGCGCCTGTGTGGTCCGCCCATTACTGGCCGATCCTCGGCTATGCGGCCGCGGACATCGCGGTGAACGTCCTGGCGTTGACCCACGCCGGCTGGCGCCGGGGAATCCTGCTGCTGTCGGCAGCGCGCTATGTGGCCGGCGGCGCGATCCTGCTGAGCGTGCTGCAGGCCGGCCGCTGGGCGACGATTTCCGGCACGCGCCCGGCCGCCGAGCTGACGGGACTGCAGGAGGCCCTCGACCTGGCGCTGCGGCTCGGTCTCGTCGCCCTGATCAGCGTCTTCGCGGTGAAGGCGGCCGTGGAGCTGTGGCGCGGGGTGCGGGGCAGGGACATCCCGCTCCCGATGGTGCGCGGACTCCGGTTGAGCCTCTAGCGGCCGTCGGCCGCCTTGCTGACGACGGCGCCGGCCGCGCCGCCCACCGC
>JAEYTM010000008.1 GCA_023434015.1 Pseudomonadota bacterium
AGCCGGGACAGCGCCGCGCGCCCGCGCCGCCCCCCGAGCCGGCGCTGACCGACCGGCTGATCCAGCTGGCGCGCGAGCGGCCGATCGTCGCCGGCGCAGGCGCGATCGCCGCGGCGATCTTCGTGGCCCGCAACCCGAAGATCATGAACATCGTGCTCAGCGCGGCCCTGGCGACCAAGGCCGCCCGCACGCCTCCGAACTCCAGGTAGATTCCGGCCGAGGCCGGCGCATGCGCCCGCGGGGAACGCCCCCGTCGGGCGCACGTTCTTTCCTGCGGCGGGCAATTTCGCCCGCGCTTTCAGCGCCGGCACAGGCGCGCAGGGAGAATCGCCAATGCTCGGCTGGGCTTTGACTTTCCTGGTGGTGGCCTTGATCGCCGCCGTTCTCGGCTTCACCTCGATCGCCGGCGCCGCGATGGGCGTGGCCAAGATCCTGTTCTATGTCTTCCTGGTGCTGTTCCTGGTTTCGGTCGTGATGCACTTCATCCGCGGCCGCGGGCTGTCCTGACAGCTCAGCCGCGCCGGTCGACCGACCAGGTGCGGTAGGGCTCATAGTGCGAGCCCGTCCAGGCGAGGGCGGCGATGCGGATCGTCGCCCCGTCTATTTCCATCACATTGAACCCCGGCGGCACGCCGCGCTCGCGCACCGACAGGGTGCCGGCGCCGACCGCATAGGTTCTGCCGTCGCCATACGGATAGGGCCAGACGAACGGCGCGTGGATATGGCCGGAGAGCACGAGGTCCACCCCGGCCTCGGCGAAGGAGCGGGCGGCCGCCTCCCCGCCCCAGACGCGGGCGGTCATCGGCCCGCCGATCATCTCCACCAGAGGATGATGGCACACCAGGATCCGGAAGCACTCCGGGGCGGTCTGCCGGAACCAGGCCGAGGCTTCGCGGACCTGGGCGGGGGCGATCTGGCCCTTCGACCAGTTGAGCCTCGGCTGGGCGCCCCGCGCGGTGTTGACGCCGCGCACCGCGAAGCCGCCGCCGAGATAGCTCTGCACCTGCGCCGGCCCGATCAGCCGCTCGAAGCGACGGAAGGGGGCGAAGATCCGCTCCGCCCAGGCCAGGTAGGGCGCGTCGTGGTTGCCCGGCGTCACCAGCCGCGGCCCCCGCAAGGCCGAGAGCCATTCCACCGCCGCCTCGAACTCGACCACCTCGGCGAAGCGGGTGAGGTCCCCGGAGACCACGGTGAGATCGAACCCTCCGGCGTTGATATGATCGGCCGCGCCGGCGACGGCGGCTTCGTTCTCGCCGCCGAAATGGATGTCCGACAGGTGCGCCAGCCGGATGGTCATCCTCAGACGTCCTTCGGGAGGCCCAGCACCCGCACCAGTTTCGGATTGTAGGCGACCTCGACCAGGGGCTTCAGCCGCACGGACTCGCCATCGAGGATGGCGGGGATGCCATGGGCGGCCCACACCCGGGCGAGCTGGCAGCGCTGGGTCTCGACCGCGCGGTCTTCGCGCCAGTCGCCGGTGAGGGCGTGGAACCCCAGCCGCAGCGCGTCGGCCGCGCCCTTCACGTCCAGCGCCGCCGCCTCAAGGGTGTGTTCGTCATCGTTCAGCGCCCGCGACGCGACCGGACACATGAAGGTCAGGGCCTCGGCCTTTTCCCGGGGGCCGTTGTCGATGAGGTAACGAAGCCGACCGGAGAAGGCGCGGCGGAAGGCGCGGCGGGCGCGCAGCACGGCGAGCTTGGCCTGGCCGTAGCGGGCGGCCTCGCGGGCCGGGGCCCACAGCGCCGGCGAGCCGAGGATGGCGGCGACCAGGAACCGGCGGCCTTCCACCTCGCCGCCGCCCAGCATGCGCTCCTCGCCCTGCGCCAGGGCGATGGTGAGGGCGTCCTGCCACGGTCGTGCGCCGTAGATGGCGTGGGGCAGCATGTTCATGGTGCCGCCGGGCAGCGGCGCCAGCATCGGGCCGTCGGGTCCGCACATCTCGGCCGCCGCCCGCGCGGTGCCGTCGCCGGCGATGACCACCAGCAGGTCCGGGCGGGCGTCGACCGCGGCCCGCAGGCAGCCGACCAGTTCGTCGGTGCTCGGGGCGCAGACATGGGCCTCCAGGCCGAAGTCGGAGAGGATTTTCGCCGCCTCCTCGGGTGCGTCCTTGCCGACGCTTCCCGAAGCCACGTTGGCGACCACCTCGACGCGGCGGATGCCCGCAACCCCCACCCTGGACAACCGGCTAGCGGAGGCTGTCGGCGGTCTTGGCCTTCACCGTGGCGCCGGCCTCGCGCACCGCCTGGCTGGCGTCGGCGGCGGCGCCGCGCACAGCCGGCTCGGCGCGGTCGGCGGCGACGGTCAGCTTCTGGTCGACCACGCCGCCGGCGCGGGTGAAGGAGCCGTTGTAGGCGGCCATGCCGAGCAGGACGGCGCCGATCGCCGCAACGATGAAGGTGAGGGTCATCAGCACCGGATGGCGCCGGCGCCTTGCGCGCTCGTCCTGCCGGCCCCGCTCATAGGCGGTCCGCAGGTCCGCCCGGTCCAAGGCGTCCGGGGCGTTCAAGTCATTGTCCAGGCGTGCACCAACCATGGGCGGCTCCCTAACAGAGTTCGTCATGGCACCCAACGAAGGGTAAGGCTGCGGGTTCCGGCGGAACTGCAGTGCTTGGCTCGCGTTACCGCCGGCAGGGGACAGTCAAGGAGAGCCTCCGATGCTCAAACCCATTCTCGGCCTCGTCGCGGCCGGCGTACTGGCCTCGGCCTGCACCGCCTCGGGACGCACTGAAAACAATGCGATCGGCGGGGCCGCCCTGGGCGCCCTGGCGGGCGCGGCCATCGGCGCAGTTTCCGGCGACGTCGGCGTAGGCGCTGGCGCCGCGGTGGGCGCGGGTGTCGGC
>JAEYTM010000124.1 GCA_023434015.1 Pseudomonadota bacterium
TGACCAGCCAGATATCGATGCCGGTGGCGCAGATGACGCAGAGCGCCAGGCCGAGCAGGGCGTAGACCACCTTCACCCAGATCCCGCCGAACGAGCCGAAGTGCAGCGGATAGAGGCTGGCGTAGAGCTGCTGGCCGGCCGATCCGTCGTCCAGCCCGACCTTGGCCTGGAGTCGGCCCTCGGGATCGAACTTGAATATCTCGCCATAGGCCGTGCTCTGCGGCATGGCGGCGGTGACCTCCAGGTGCTCGTCCGGCTGCCCAGCCTTGTGCAGCACGACCCAGTAGGGACGCGCTTCCGGAACCTTGGTGGACATCTCCTTCATCGCGCGCTCGATGGCGCCGTCGGCGACGGGCCGGCCGCCGGTAATCGCCCGCGTCTCCGCCTCGCTGCCGAACAGCGGCTCGAAAACCTTGTTGAAGTCGCCGGAATAGAAGGTCAGGGCGAGCGCGAAGCCGACCACCTGGGCCAGGCCGATCACCGCCCCGGTCAGGGCGATGACGATGTGGAACGGCGCGGCCCAGACGCCGAGCCGGTTGTGGACGTCGGTCAGGGCCAGCCGCTTGCCACCGCTCGGGCGCAGCAGGAAGGCGTCCTTGAGGATGCGCGGGTGAGCCAGCAGCCCTCCGACGATCAGAGACATCAGGCCCACGCCGAGGATGCCGACCACCATCAGGCCCAGCGGGCCGGGCAGGTGGATCTGATAGTGCAGCTCGGTCAGGAAGTGGGTGATCGGGTGGCTGGCGTCGCCCGCCGGGGCGCCGCTGGCGTCATAGGCGACGGCGCTCTCGCCATAGGCCGCCACCAGGCGCGGGATCGTCGGCGTCGGCAGGATGACGTAGAGATCCTCGAACAGCTTGTCGCGCTCAGTGTCGGCGACCATGCGCGCCCGTCCGTCGGCGACCGCCTGGGCGATCAATGGCGGCGAAGCGGCGGTCAGCTCCGGCAGGCCGGGTTTCTCCCAACGCTCGAGGTTCTGGTAGAACACCGCCGCCGTGCCGCTGACGCAGATGATGTACATCAGGGCGGCGAGACACAGGCCGAGCACCTTGTGGCCCAGCAACTGGTCCCTGACGAAGGCCGGGCTTGGCTTCAGCCACAGGCGGCGGGTGATCGACATCTTCAGGCTCCGATCAGGCGCGGCAGAAACACGGGGGCGACCGCCAGGGCGGTCGCGGCGGCCAGCATTCCGGTCGCGCGCCAGGGCCGGCCCGCTCCCATGACGACGACCAGGGCTATGGCGAAGGCGGTAGGGGCGGCGTAGGCCGCGCCCGCCAGCCGATCGACCTCCGAGCCAGGGACCAGGGCGCGCCACGCCAGGGCGGCGGCGAGGGCGAAGGCAGGTGCAGCCAGCAGGCTGCCGACCAGGCGGGCGATCGATCGCGACCGGCGGCCGGGCGGGACGGCGGCCGGGCGCTCGCTTTCCCGCGGCGGCTTCGGCCTCCAGCCGCGGCTCAGGGGCGCCAGCACCAGGGCGAGCGGGACCGCCATCGCCACCAGGGCGCCGACGGCGAGGCCGTAGGCCGGCCGGACCGAGGCCATGAAGGCCACAAGGCCAAGGTCGATCAGGACCCAGCCGGCGACGACGCCCCACGAGGGCGCCGTGCGCGACCAGCAGCGGTGCAGCAGGACGGTTCCCGCCACGATCAGGGCGGCCCCGAGGACGACCAGCAGGGCGGTCATGGGCGGTCGGGCTCGGCGGAGAGCGTCATGCTGTTCCTGCGACTGATACTGCGAGTCATTCTTAGTCGCAGCAGTCTCTACCGCGCCATCGCGCGCCTTGGAAGAGCTGAGCTTTCGCCGTTATCCGGAAACGGCGGGGGTCAGGCGTCGGCGATCAGTTTTCGGTAGAGATGCCATGTCGCGTGGCCCAGCAGGGGCACCACGAAGATCAGCCCGACCAGAGCCGGCAGCGAGCCGAGGAGCAGCGCGCCGGCGACCACCGCGCCCCAGGCCAGCATCGGGACCGGATTTGCCGCGACGGCGCGCACCGAGGTGACGACCGCCGACCCCATGCCGATGTCGTGATCGACCAGCAGCGGGAAGGAGATCACGCTGAGCGCCAGCGCCAGCACGGCGAACAGGAAGCCGGCGCCGAGGCCGACCACGATCATCGTCCAGCCGGCTGCGGTCCCGAACACGTCGCGCAGGAACGTCCCGACCGACTCCGGAGCCTCGGGGCCCACCGTCGCCATGTAGATGCCGTAGGCGGACGCCATCCACAGGGCGAAGACCAGCACCATCATCGAACCCAGGCCCAGGATCGGCCCGAGAGACGGGGAGCGCAGCACTCCGAGCGCGTCGGCCCATCGCACCGGCTGGCCCTGTTCGCGCCGGCGGCTGATCTCGTAGAGGCCGACCGCCGCCAGCGGCCCGATCAGGGCGAAACCAGAGGCCAGCGGGAAGACCATCGGCAGCAGGTCGTAGCGGAAGGCCAGCTGCGCCAGGATCAGGCCGGCGATGGGGTAGATGACCGCCAGGAACAGCACGTCGTCGCGCGCCGCGCCCAGGTCGGCGAGGCCCCGGCGCAAGGCGTCCCACAGGTCGCTCACCTCGATCCGCCGGACCGTCAGCGGCCCGCTCGCGCCGCGCGGACGCGGCTTGACCGCCAGGGCGTGGCCGGCGTCGGACACCGCGCCGCTCAGGCCGCTCACGGCCAATTCGAAGGGGTTTCGGATGTGATCGGTCGCCATACTCAAACCTCCAGGACCTTTGGGTCTGGGGCGCATGGTCTGCCGTGGCGTGCGGCCGAAGGGCCGGTGGCGACGAGGACCACAACCCACAAGAGCAAACCCGAGGTTACCACAGAATGGGTCGGGGCGGAGCGCTTTCGGGCGGAGATCAGGCCGACGGCGGCGCCTGTCGCGTCCTGAGCAGCGATTCCATGCGCGCGAATACGCCCGCCCAGTCACCGCGCGCCTCCTGCCGGAACAGGCGCATCGACGGATACCAGGGGCTGTCGTCCCGATCGGCCAGCCAGCGCCAGTCCGCGACATAGGGCAGGGCCAGCCAGGTCGGGACCCCGAGCGCGCCGGCCAGGTGGGCGGCGCTGGTGTCCATGGCTATCACAAGATCGCAGCAGGTCATGGCCGCGGCGGTGTCGACGAACGCCTGCGGCCCCGGGTCGAAGTCGTCGCCCAGCGTCTCCACCGCCATGCTGGCCGGCAGCCGTTCGAGCTGGTCGAGCCCATTGTGCTTCTGCAGGCTGACCAGACGGACGCCCGGGACCTGGGATATCCCGTACAGCGCGGCCAGCGGATAGGAGCGTTGGAGCGGCAGGGCGTAGGGCAGGGTGCTGCCCTGCCAGACGACGCCGATCCGCAAGCCCTGCTCGCCGATGCGGGCCTTCCATTTCGCCGCGCGGCCCGGGTCGGCGCGCAGGTAGGCCGTCTCGCCCGGAAGGGTGGAAAGGTCAGCCCCGAACGCGCCGGGCAGGCTCAACAGGGGAATCTGGTAGTCGAAGGCGGCCGGAGCGGCATCTTCGGCGATCAGTTCGAGGCTCGGGCTCAGGGTCTGCAGCAACTCGTGCATGCTGGCCGGCGCGCCCAGCACCACCCGCGCGCCCAGCCGCTCGGCGCTGACCGCGTAGCGGCAGAACTGCAGCATGTCGCCGAGGAACAGTTCCGGGAAGACGTAGAGCGTCTTGCCGGCCAGCGACTGCTCCCCCGTCCACAGGCGGTCGAGGCCATAGCGGGGGTCGTCGAATGTCGGGCACCTGCGGCGCCATTCGTAGGCCCGCCAGCCCTCGGCGAAGTCGCCGCGCTGCAGGAGGCAGAAGGCCCGATTGTGGTGCGCCACCGCGAAGTCGCGATCCAGCTCGACGGCCCGGTCATAGGCTGCGATCGCCTCCTCGGTCCGGCGCAGTACTCTCAGGACATTGCCGCGGTTGTAATGGGCGACCGGATTGGCGGAATTGAGTCCCGCCGCGAGGTCATAGGCCGCCGCCGCGTCCTCGTGGCGGCCCAGATGCCCGAGGATGTCGGCGCGGCCCAGGGCGGCGGCCGCGTGGTCGGGCCTCAGCGCCAGCGCCGCCTCGTAGCCGAGGAGGGCGTCTCCAAGCCGGCCCAGGCGCGCCAGGGCGTTGGCCCGGTTGACGTAGGTCTCGGGGAAGTCGGGCTGCAACGCGATCGCGCGGTCGTAGTCGGCGAGCGCCTCGTCCAGGCGGTCCAGCGCGGCCAGGGCGACGGCCCGGTTGCTGTAGATGCCGGCGACGTGGGGCGCGGCCTGCAGCGCCTGGCTCAGCAGATCGACTGCCGCCGCGGGATTACGGCCCTGGATCGCCAGCAGGCCCATCAGCTGCAGGGCCTCGGCGTTGCGCGGCTCACGGGCGAGGACTTGGGCGTAGAGGCTCTGGGCGTCGCTCAGCCGGCCCTGCTGGTGGAGACGGCGGCCGGCCTCCAGCTCGTCGGCGGGCATGTCGTCGGGACCGTCGCCGTCCGCTGAGCTGTTCACCAGGGCCTGACTCCACAGAGCGCGCCGCGCGGGCGTGCGGCGGCGGTAGCAGCTTCGCCTGCGCCTATCAAATCCGCGCCCGAGGCCATTGGCGCGCCGCCCCCGCGGCTGCTACCTCGGACCCGATGAAAACCTGCGTCTTCATAAACCTGCCGGCGGCCGTCGAGCGCCGCCGAAGTCTGGAGGCGTCGTTCGCCGCCGCGAACCACGAGGGCTGGCGGCTGGAGCGGTTCGAGGCGCTGGGGCCGGCAGATGTCGCCGACATCCCCGGCTCCCTGCTGCCGGCGGAGAAGGCCTGTTTCGCCAGTCACCGAGAGGCTCTCGGCCGGCATCTGGACGACGAACAGGACCTCTACATCCTTGAGGACGACGCACTGTTCTCGCCGCAGGCGTTCGGCGTGGTCGATGCCATCATGGCGCAGTTCAAGACCTGGGACGTGCTGTTCACCGACACGGTGACCTCGGACCTGGTGCTGATGGTCCGGCTCGCCAAGCGGTGGGATGAGATGGTCGCCTGCGGTCAGTACGAGGTGCAGGACCTGACGCACCGGATGTTCTTCGGGGCCTCGGCCTATGTTGTCCGGGGGACCGCGAAACGGGCCCTGCATGCCCAGCTCAGCGCAGAAGTCGAGCTCAACGAGCCCTACGACATCTTCCTGCACACCCTGGCCAGCCGGCAGCGGTCGCGCATGGGCGTCTGCTTCCCGTATGTGACCAGCGTCGCGGCCCATGCGGAGCAGTCGCAGATCCGGGCCACCTCGGCGGCCATCGGCCGGACCCTGAATACCTTCCGGCGGCTGATGTATGTCGCCCGCGACCTGACAGCCCTGCGCCATGAGGCCGACCAGCTGCAGGCCGACTACGCCGACGACGCCTCGCGGGTGATGGGCGGCGTCTTCTCCGCCATCGCCGGTCCGGCGTTCCCGCGCGACAGCTAGGGTTCAGAGCGGGGCCGAGAAAGCAGGAAGCCCCGGCGTCGCTGCCGGGGCTTCCGCCTTGTTGGGCTGTTCTGGCCGGTCATCGCTGACGCTCGCCGTCACACCCAGCATTTGTCCGCATGAGCGCTGGGGTCAGTCGAGACCTTGGTTCTCAACGGAGATTTCCAGCGCACCTGCGAATGACAAATGAGACACTGGATCACCTCCTTTCAGCTGTTGAACAGGACCTCGAATATGGGCGCCCGACCGGCGGTATGCAAACCCCGCCGTGAGCGGCGCCGGGTCAGCTGATCGCGGCGGCCTGCGCCCGCAGGGCCGCGGCCTCACGGTGGCTGGGGCGGCGGCGCAGGTCCTGCACCGGCGTCTCCAGCCGATCCAGCGCCTCTATGGTCGCCCGGTAGCCGGCCGCCACCGCCGGGTCGTAGGCGCCGAAGTCGCGGATTTCGACCCTGGCCACGTCGGGCAGCACGAGCACGTCGGTGGCCTCGCGGGCCGCGGCGTGGTCGCGGCCGGTCGAAACCGTTGCCGCCCGCATGAGCAGGGAGACAATCGGCGGGCCGCGCCGCCACTGTCCGGACCAGAACCAGCGCCAGACCGACGAAGGGCGCGCCACGTCGTCGGCGGTGATGCTGCGCCCGGTGGTCACGTCGACGCCGATGATCGGTCCCAGCTGGCCGGCCCGCATGACGTCGGCCGGGAAGTTCTTCAGCACCGCGCCATCGACCAGCACATTGTTGTTCTCCGTGGCCGGCGGCATCACCCCCGGCAGGGCGATGCTGGCGCGTAGCGCCCGGCGCAGCAGGCCCCGGCGATGCATGTGATAGGCGCCGGTGGTCAGGTTCGACGACAGGCAGAAGAACGGCAGCCAAAGGTCGGCGATCTGGGTCTCGCCGAAATGATGCGCCAGGCGGTCGCTGACCTTCTCCCCGCGGGTCATGGCCAGCAGCGGCAGGGCGATGTCGTCGAGCGGGCTGCTCTCGACGAAGGCTTCGCGGATACGCCGATCCATCGCCGCGTCGTCCCAGCCCATGGCGACGCCGGCGGCGACGAT
>JAEYTM010000172.1 GCA_023434015.1 Pseudomonadota bacterium
ATGGCCGCGCGGCTGGAGGGCGAGCGGCTGGAGCTGGCGGCGATGACCGAGGCGTGCCGGGCGCGGCTGGCCGCCTCGTCCGCCGCCCTGTTCGTGGTCGAGGGAGTCGGGGGACTGATGTCGCCGATCGCCGAGGGCGCGACGGGGCTTGAGCTGATGACCGCCCTGGGACTGCCGGCGCTGCTGGTCGGCGGCGCCTACCTCGGCGGGATCAGCCACACCCTGACGGCGCTGGAGGTGCTGCGCGTCCGCGGCCTGACGGTGGCGGCGCTGGTGATCAGCGAGGCCGCCGACCCGGACGGCCCGGACTTCGACCAGTCGGTGGCGACGGTCCGCCAGTTCACCGGCGACACGCCGGTGATCGCCGCCCCGCGTGGCGCGCCCGCGCCGGGCGCGGCGCTGCTCGCCGCCGTCGGTTACGCACAGACTTTCGGATAACGGCGTCGGGAACGGTCTGGCGCATCCGTCCTAGGAGCCTTATCTCGGCAACGGCAGGGGGGACGCGTGCAGCCGATCATCTCGATATCCGGTCTCACCAAGACCTACGCCGGCGGCTTTCAGGCGCTGAAGTCGGTCGACCTGGAGATCCGCCGCGGCGAGATCTTCGCCCTGCTGGGCCCGAACGGGGCCGGCAAGACGACGCTGATCAGCATCGTCTGCGGCATCGTCAATCCGAGCGGCGGCCAGGTGCTGGCCGACGGCCACGACGTGCAGAAGGACTACCGCGCCGCCCGGGCCAAGATCGGCCTGGTGCCGCAGGAGCTGTCCACCGACGCCTTCGAGACGGTCTGGGCGACGATGAAGTTCTCCCGCGGGCTGTTCGGCAAGCCGCCGAACCCGGCGCACCTGGAGAAGGTGCTGAAGGACCTGTCCCTCTGGGAGAAGAAGGACACCAAGATCATGCAGCTGTCCGGCGGCATGAAGCGCCGGGTGCTGATCGCCAAGGCCCTGGCCCACGAGCCGGACATCCTGTTCCTCGACGAGCCCACCGCCGGCGTCGACGTCGAGCTGCGCCGCGACATGTGGGAGATGGTCCGCGGCCTGCGCGAGAAGGGCGTGACCATCATCCTGACCACCCACTACATCGAGGAGGCCGAGGAGATGGCCGACCGGATCGGGGTGATCTCGAAAGGCGAGCTGATCGTGGTCGAGGAGAAGGCCGCCCTGATGCGCAAGCTGGGCAAGAAGCAGCTGACCCTGCAGCTGCAGGAGCCGATGGCCGCCATCCCCGACGACCTGGCCCGCTTCAAGCTGGAACTGGGCGCCGAGGGCAGCGAGCTGATCTACACCTTCGACACCCAGGCCGATCAGACCGGCATCGCCGAACTGCTGCGCGAGCTGTCCAAGCGCGGCGTCGACTTCAAGGACCTGCAGACCGACCAGAGCTCGCTCGAGGAGATCTTCGTCAGCCTGGTGAGGAGCGGCCGATGAACCTGCACGCCATCGAGGCCATCTACCGCTTCGAGATGGCGCGGACCTTCCGCACCATCGTCCAGTCGATCGCCGCCCCGGTGATCACCACCTCGCTCTATTTCATCGTCTTCGGCTCGGCGATCGGCTCGCGCATGCAGAGCATCGACGGGGTCAGCTACGCGGCCTTCATCATCCCGGGCCTGATCATGCTGTCGATCCTGACCGAGAGCATCTCCAACGGCTCGTTCGGCATCTACATGCCCAAGTGGTCGGGGACGATCTACGAGCTGCTGTCGGCGCCGATCTCGGCGGTGGAGATCGTCATCGGCTATGTCGGGGCGGCGGCCTCGAAGTCGGTGATGATCGGGCTGATCATCATGCTCACCGCCCGGCTGTTCGTGGACTATTCCATCGCCCACCCGGTGATGATGCTGGCCTTCCTGATCCTCACCTCGGTGACCTTCAGCCTGTTCGGCTTCCTGACCGGCATCTGGGCCGACGGCTTCGAGAAGCTGTCGATCATCCCGATGCTGGTGATCACCCCCCTGACCTTCCTGGGTGGCAGCTTCTATTCGATCAGCATGCTGCCGCCGGTCTGGCAGAAGATCGCCCTGCTCAACCCGGTGGTCTACCTGGTCAGCGGCTTCCGCTGGAGCTTCTACGGGGTGTCGGACGTCAACGTCGGCGTCAGCCTGGGCATGACGCTGGTGTTCATGACCGCCTGCCTGGCGGCGGTCGCCTGGATCTTCAGGACCGGCTGGCGGCTGAAGACCTGAGGCCTATTCGTCCTCGTCGAAGCGGGCGGCGATCAGGGCCTGCAGGGCCTCAAGGGCGGCCTCGGCGTCGGGGCCCTCGGCCTCGATCTCGACGCAGCAGCCGGGGCCGGCGGCCAGCATCATCAGGCCCATGATCGAACGGGCGTCGACGGTCTGGCCGTCCTTGGAGACGCGGACCTCGGCGTCGAAGCCGGAGGCGAGCCTGACGAACTTGGCGGAGGCGCGGGCGTGCAGGCCGCGCCGGTTGACGATCTCCACCGTGCGGACGGCGGCCGCCTCGCTCATTTCTCGCCCGCCAGGACGTAGGAGGCGACGGAGATGTACTTGCGGCCGGCCTCCTGGGCGGCGGCCACGGCCTCGTCGAGCGTGGCCCGGCCGCGGACGCTGGCCAGCTTGATCAGCATTGGCAGGTTGAGGCCGGCGATGACCTCGGCGCGGGTCTGCTCCATCACCGAGATGGCCAGGTTGGACGGGGTGCCGCCGAACATGTCGGTGAGCAGGATGACCCCGCCGCCTGTGTTCACGCGGCCACAGGCGGCCAGAATATCCTGACGGCGGCGTTCCATGTCGTCTTCCGGGCCGATGCAGATCGCCTGGACGGCCGTCTGAGGGCCGACGACATGCTCCATGGCGAAGATGAACTCCTCCGCCAGACGCCCGTGCGTCACGATCACGAGCCCGATCATGCGAAAGCTCTCAAAGGGTATCCCCACCCGCCGCGCGGCTGCGCGAGCCGTGCTAAATACCCCTCTTGCCGCCAAGGTCAAAGGCGGCCAGCGCGCGACCCAGTTTCGCAGGCGCCGAGGCCTCGCGCGGATCCAGCGCGACCAGCGGCAGCCGCACCCCCAGATGCTCGACGAAGCGGGGCTCCGGCATCCGCTCCGGCGCGCCGCAGCGGACCACCAGGGCGACCGGCGACAGCGGCAGGGCGGTGACCCGGGCGATGCCGACGCCGTTGACCTCGATCAGGTCGCGCAGGCTGTCGGGCGCCCGGCCGAACAGCCCGCCGCCGGAGGTCCACAGCATCACCCGGTCGTCGGCCACCAGCCGGTAGCCGGCGTCGAGGGCGCGCAGCATCTGGGCGCGCTTGCCGGCGCCGGACGGGCCCTCGAGCAGCACGCCGCGCCAGGCGCCGCCGGGGCCATCCCTTCGGGCGATCAGCCCGGCGTGCAGGATCATCGCCGCGCGTCCGGCAGGGTCAGGGTGAACAGGGCGCCGATCACCTCGCCGTCCGGGTCGAGCCGGTTCTCCGCCTTCAGCACGCCGCCGTGCGCCTCGGCGATCTGGCGGGCGATGGACAGGCCGAGGCCGGAGTTGCCGCCGAAGGCCGCGCCCTTGGGCCGCGAGGTGTAGAACCGCTCGAAAACGGTCTCCAGGTTCTCCGGCGGAATGCCCGGCCCGCGATCTGCGACGGTCGAGACGATCTGGCCGCGGGCCCGCGCCATGCGCACCACCACCTCGCCTCCGGGCGGGCTGAACGAGCGGGCGTTGTCGATCAGGTTACGGAAGATCTGGCCGAGCGGGCCCTCGCGCCCGAGCACGATCACCGGCTCCATCGCCCCCGTCCCCTCGAAGCGGACAGCGACGTCGCCGGGCCTGGCCATCGCCTGGTAGAGGCCGACGATCTCGGTCACCAGCCGCTCCAGGTCGACCGCCTTGGGGGCGTCGCGAGACAGCTCGGCGTCCAGGCGGGAGGCGTTGGAGATGTCGGTGACCAGGCGGTCGAGACGCTGCACGTCGTTCTTCAGTATGCCCAGCAGCCGGTCGCGGGCGGCGGGGTCCTTGACCACGTCGAGGGTCTCCACCGCCGAGCGCAGGGAGGTCAGCGGGTTGCGGATCTCGTGGGCGACGTCGGCGGCGAAGCTCTCGATGGCGTCCATGCGCTCCGACAGCGAATGGGTCATGGACTCCAGGCTGCGGGTCAGGTCGCCGAGTTCGTCGTCGCGGCGGGCGAGGTCGGGCAGGGAGATGGCCCGCGCCCGCGACAGGCGCACCCGGTCGGCGGCGCGCGACAGACGGCGCACCGGCTGGGCGATCAGGCTGTTGAGCAGCAGGCTGGAGACCAGCATCACCGATATGGCGATGAGGATGAACGGGATCAGCGCCATCCGCTCGCGGGCGACGATCTCGTCGACGTCGCTGGCCTCGAGGGTCAGCACGCCGAGCACCGCCTTGACGTGCTGGATGGGGATCGAGACCGAGACCACCCGGTCGCCGTCCTCGCCGCGCCGCACGCCGGCGACGTGCTCGCCGCGCAGCGCCCGGGCGACCTCGGCGTCGAGCGCCTTGGGGGCGGCCTCCGGCCGGTCCGCGGGCCGGCGCCCAGCGATGTCCAGGTCGAGGGTGAGGCCGGACTTGCCCTCCCGCGGCCGCGCGGAGGGCAGCAGCCGCCACTCCACCCGGTCGACCACCTGGGCGCTGTCGGCGACCACCTGGCCGTCGGCGTCGAACAGGCGCGCGCGCTGGTTCTCCGGGTTGGCCAGCATCTGCAGGACGATCTCGTTGGCGTAGACGGCGTCCATCGCCGGCTCCGGCTCGCCCACCGTCGCCGCCCGGTCGATGATGCTGGCCATCAGCTCGCCCTGGGTGGTCAGGCTGTCGATACGGGCGTTGACCAGCCCCCGCCGGAGCTCGTTGAGCACCAGCGCGCCGGCGATCAGGATCGCCAGCCCGAGCACGTTGAGCGCGATGATCAGCCGGCCGAGGCGACTGCCCGGAAGCCAGCGGAACCGACCGCGCCGGGCGCCGGGATCAGCTTTCGCGGTATCGGTATCCGACGCCATACAGAGTTTCGATCGCGTCGAAGTCCGGGTCCACGTCGCGGAACTTCTTGCGCATGCGCTTGATGTGGCTGTCGATCGTCCGGTCGTCGACGTAGACCTGATCCTCGTAGGCGGCGTCCATCAGGTTGTCCCGGCTCTTCACGAAGCCCGGCCGCTGGGCCAGCGACTGGAGCAGCAGGAATTCGGTGACCGTCAGCTTCACCGGCTTGCCGTCCCACAGGCAGTCGTGGCGCGCGGGATCGAGGGTCAGCTTGCCGCGGCGGATCGCCCGGGCCCCGGCCTCCTGCGTCGCGGCCGCGGCGGACTCCTCCCCCTCCACACCGGCGCGACGCAGCACCGCCTTCACGCGCTCGATCAGCAGCCGCTGGCTGAACGGCTTGTGGATGTAGTCGTCGGCGCCGAGATTGAAGCCGAGGATCTCATCGATCTCCTCGTCCTTGGAGGTGAGGATGATGACCGGCATCTCGGAGCTACGGCGCAGCCGGCGCAGAACCTCCATGCCGTCCATGCGCGGCATCTTCACGTCGAGGATGGCGAGGTCCGGGGGCTCGTTCTCCAGCGCCGCCAGGCCGGACGCGCCATCGTAGTACGCCTTCACGGTATGACCGTGGCTTTCAAGCGCAAGGCCGACCGACGTCACGATGTTCTCGTCGTCGTCCACCAGGGTGATCTTGGCCATCGGGGGTGCGGGTCTCCTTCGTGAGCAGCGAAGCTAGTCGTCCCGGTCCGTGGCCTCAATGGGGCGGCGTCTCATTGCCGGCCCCGTCGAGGCCGCGGCGCGGGACCGCGTGCGGATCAACATGGCCTTAAGCTTATTCGGCGACGGTCCGATCCATTCTGGGGGACAAGATGGCCGCGGCCGATGTGCATTTCGAGGTCTCGAGCCGGAGGAAGGCGGGGGACAGCTGGGCGCTGGAGATGGCGTCCGAAGACCGGGCCCTGGCGATCGCCAACGCCGAGGAGCTGATGGCCGAGGGGCGCGTGGTCGCCGTCCGCGTCACCAAGGAGACCCTCGACCAGGAGACCCGTGAATTCCGCACAGTGACGATCCTCAGCCTCGGGGCGGCGGAGACGGCCCGCAAACCGAAGACCCGCGAGGCGGTCGAGCCGCTCTGCGTCACCCCGCAGGACCTCTATACCATCCACGCCCGCGAACGGATCGGCCAGCTCCTGGAAGGCTGGCTGCAGCGCAACGGCGCCACCCCGTTCGAACTGCTGCACCGGCCGGACCTGGTCGAGCGGCTGGAAGCCTCCGGCACCGACCTGCAGCATGCGGTCCAGAAGCTGGCCATTCCCGAGGCGCAGGCGCGCGGCGCCACGGTCCACGAGCTGATCCGCGCCTTCCACGCCCTGATCCAGCGCAGCATCGAAAGGCTGATGCGCGACGCCAAGCGCGGCGTGCTGGTGGATCTTGATCGCGAAGGCTTCGCCGCCGCCGCCGACCGCCTGGCGCGGGACCCGGACCGCGTCTACCTGCTGGGCGCCGGCGTGGCGGGCGCCATCGCCGAGGCCCGCGACTGGCCCGGCAAGGTCGACCGGCTGCTCGACCTGGCCGACGCCGCCCCGGCCTCCGGGCCCGGCCGCGCCCTGGCCTTCGCCACCCTGGAACAGCCGCTGGCCGAGATCCTCGGCGCCAAGCCGGGCCTCGAGGACCTGCTCGGCAAGGGCATGGACCTGGGCGGCAACCTCGCCGCCATGACCCGCCTGGCGGCGAGCGACGCGGTGGACATGCTGCTGAAGGTCGAGCCGTCGGTCGCCAAGGTGATGCCGGAGCTGTCGCCGCAGGCCGCGCGGCTGGCGCGCTGGATGGCCGGGGAGGACTTCGTCGAGCTGCGCACCGCCTTCGCCAAGCGTATCCTGCGCGAACTGAACGGGCCGCGCCGCCTGCGGCCGGGGGACGCCGCCGGCGAGATCGACATCCTGCGCGCCCTGGCCATGTCGCTGACCGCCGCGGCCGGCAAGCTGCTGGCGCTGGAGGAC
>JAEYTM010000250.1 GCA_023434015.1 Pseudomonadota bacterium
GAGACCTTAATTCACTCTACGGGAGCTGTCCCTGTTCGGAGCCGTGGCTCCGGGCATACGGCGCCCACCTGGTCTACCAGGTCCGAGGGGATTAGAACGACCTTCACGGTTCACGCGGCGCCGCCACCCTTTCCCCGATGAGCCACGCTTGAGCCAGCTTCCGGACAAGACCGCCCTGCGCGCGCGCCTGCGGAGCCACAGGCGCCGGTGCGCCGCCGACGCCCCCGATGCAGCGGTGCAAGCAGCGGCCCTGCTGCCCCTGGAGCGGCTGCCGCCGTTCGCCTGCTTCAGCGGCTATCACCCAATGGGCTCGGAATTTGACCCGCGTCCGCTGATGAGGCGGCTGGCGCTCGGCGGCGCGATCGCGGCCTTGCCGGTGGCCGCAAGTCGCAACGAAGCCCTGGCGTTCCGGGCGTGGGACCTTCAGGAGGCCCTGGAGCCCGACGCCTTCGGCATACCGGCGCCGTCGGCCTCGGCCGTCGCCGTCGTCCCCGACCTTGTGCTGACCCCTGTGCTGGGGTTCGACCGGCGGGGCAACCGGCTGGGACAGGGCGCGGGCCACTACGACCGCACCCTGGCGAACCTTCGCGCCGCCCGGAAGGTTTTCGTCCTGGGCCTCGCCTATGCGGGACAGGAGGTCGCCGAACTGCCCGCCGAAGTGCATGACGAGCGGCTCGACGCCATCCTGACCGAGACGGAATACATCGAGGTCGGATAAGGACCGCTCATGAGATTTGCTTTCTTCGGTGATGTGGTCGGCCGCGCCGGCCGCGATGGGCTGGCCGAGCACCTGCCGGGCCTGCGCCGGCGCCTGGGCCTGGAATTCGTGGTGATCAACGCGGAGAACGCCGCCGCCGGCTTCGGCATCACCGAAGCGACGGCGCGGGAGCTTTTCGACGCCGGCGCGGACTGCCTGACGCTGGGCAACCACTCCTGGGATCAGAAGGAGGCCCTGACCTACATCGTCCGCGAGCCGCGGCTGATCCGGCCGCTGAACTATTCGGCCTTCTCCGATGCGCCGGGACGCGGCGCCCAGCTGTTCGAGACCGATTCCGGCAAGCGTATGCTGGTGATCAACCTGCTGGGCCGCGTGCATATGGACAGCCTGGACGATCCGTTCGCCGCGGTCGACGGGGCGTTGGAAGCCTGCCCGCTGGGAGCTATGGCCGACGCCGTGCTCGTCGACATGCATGCCGAGGCCACCTCCGAGAAGATGGCTATGGGCCACTTCTGCGACGGTCGGGCCAGCCTGGTGGTCGGCACTCATACCCATGTCCCGACAGCGGACGCCCAAATCCTGCCCGGCGGCACCGGCTATCAGACCGACGCCGGCGCCTGCGCCGACTACGACAGCGTCATCGGCAACCAGAAGGAAGAGCCGCTGCGCCGGTTCACCACCCGCATCTCCGGCGGACGCTATAAACCGGCCGAGGGTCCGGCGACGGTCTGCGGGGTCTTCGTCGAGACTCATCCGGCGACGGGTCTTGCGCGCCGGGTGGAGCCGATCCGCATCGGCGGGCGGCTTTCAGAGCACATTCCCCAGGCGGACGCCGTCACCGTCTAGGCTCGGGCCGAGGTCTCCGGCGCCCCGGAGGCCAGCACCGTCTTTATGGCGGCGAACAGCTCGGCGGGCTGGATCGGTTTTCCCTGCAGGGCGTCGAACCCGAGACTTTTGAGTCGGGCCTCCTCGCCGGGCTTTCCATCGGCGGTGAGGGCGATGACCGGGATGTCGGCGGGGCCGCTCTCGCCCGCGCGGATGTTGGCGACCGCCTCCACCCCGTCCATCACCGGCATGTGCACGTCCATCAACACCAGGTCGAAGAACTCGACGCGCAGCCGCTCCAGGCAGTCGGCGCCGTGGGCGGCGGTCTCCACAGACGCCCCGGCGGCCTCCAGCAGGGCCCGTGCGACGGCCAGGTTGATCGGATTGTCGTCGGTCACCAGGATCCGCAGCGGCGGCAGATCGACGGTGCGGGCCCTGGCCGTGTCGATCGGGGCGATCTCGGCTCCCGGAAGCGGCAGCCGCACCCGGAAGACGGCGCCGCGCCCAGGCTCGCTCTCCACCCCGATGTCTCCACCCATCATGGTTGAGAGCTTGCGGCAGATCGAAAGGCCGAGGCCGGTGCCCCCATAACGCCGGGCAGTGGACACCTCGGCCTGGCTGTAGGGGCGGAACAGTCGCGCCACCTGATCGGCGGTCAGGCCGGGGCCGGTGTCGCGCACCACGATCTCCACCCCCCCTTCGCCGTCGACGTGCGGGAAGGCGCGCAGCGCCAGGGTCACGCCGCCGGCCTCCGTGAACTTGATGGCGTTGGAAAGCAGATTGAGGATGATCTGGCGCACGCGCGTCTCGTCGCCCATCACGTGCAGCGGCAACGCTGGATCGATCTCGCAGGCCAGCTCCAGGCCCTTGGCGGCGGCCGCCTCGGTCCACAGGTCGAGCGATTGCTGGCCTACCTGGCGCAGGTTGAACGGCGCGACCTCCAGTTCCATCCGGCCGGCCTCGATCTTGGAATGGTCCAGGAGGTCGTTGAGGATGGCGATCAGGCCGTCGCCGGACCGCACGATGGTCTCGACATACTCCTTCTGCCGCGGGTCGAGCGGGGTGCGCTGCAGGGCGCGGGCCATGCCGAGCACGCCGTTCATGGGCGTGCGCAGCTCATGGGTCACCATGCTGAGGAAAGTGGATTTGGCGGCGTTGGCCTCGTTCGCCCGGCGCTCGGCGTCGGCCAGGGCGGCGGCGGTGTGGGCGTTGGCCCGTGCAGCGGCGACCGTGTAGGCCAATGCCATGGCGAACCCCCAGGTCACGATCATCAGGTCGCGCCCCGAATAGCCTCCGAAGAGGGTCGGCAGCACAAGCCACAGAATGATGGCGGGTCCACCCAGCGCGAAGAAGGCGACCGGGGTCCGGAAGGAGAAGCCCTGAGCGTGGACCAGAACGGTGAGCAGCACCGCCACGGCGGTGAGCCGGTAGGCTTCATCGCCCGAGGCCCAGCCGCGCAGGGCCATGGTGCACCAGGTCAGACCGGCGGCGGTCATCCACAGCAGATAGGCGAGGCGGCCGGTGCGGGTCAGCGAACCGCCGTTCCAGGCCGGACGCGAGGTCAGCCGGGCGCCCGCCTCAGTGACGGCGAAGGCGATGAACCATGCGACGCCCCAGGCCAGTCCAAAGGCGTGGACGGCGAGAATCGAGGCGCCCACGCCGGTGAGGATGCGGACCGTCACGACCAGTCGGGAGGTCCGCGCGACCTTATCCAGCCGATCGTCCAGCACGCTCCAGCGTTTGTGCTCCAAGCTTCCCCCCGCGCGCGCAAACGGCCGCGCCACCCCCCGCCCGACGGAGACCGTCTGCGAGTTGCAGGGCTTCTGCTGGACCCCTTGTGCGCGAACCTGTCCGACGCTGCCCCCGGGGCAGAAACCCCCAGCGACGCCAATGGTCTAAAGGTTAACGCCCCGCGCCCCGCCTTGTCCAGCCGCGCCACTCTACGCATACCGGAGGTTGATGAGATGCGCCCGTGCATGGCGGACCTTGCCATGAAAGCCCCGGACGGGTCCTCTGGCGCAAGCTGCACCGGAGGCTTCATGCTCGCAAAGTTTATCGTCCGCGCCATCTTCGGCGCCGTTGGCCTCTGGCTCGCCGCCCGGCTCGTTCCGGGGGTCGGCTTCGACGACACCGGCAGCCTGGTCCTGGCCGCTGTGCTGCTGGGCATCGTCAACGCCTTCGTCCGGCCCGTGGTGTTCGTGCTGACCCTGCCGCTGACCGTGCTGACGCTCGGCCTGTTCCTGCTGGTGGTCAACGCGGCCATGATCGGCCTGGTCGCGGTGATGCTTGGCGGCTTCCATGTGAACGGCTTCTGGGCCGGCGTGCTGGCGGCGATCCTCACCGGCGCGGTCAGCTGGATCGGCGGGCTGATCCTGCAGGACGGCAAGCGCTGAGCGACCGCCCCATAGAAAAAGGGCGGAGCCTTTCGGCCCCGCCCTCGTCCTTAAGCTGCTGACGTTGGCGCGTGGACTAGAAGTCCATGTCGCCCATGCCGCCCATGCCGCCGCCCGGCATGCCGCCGCCGGCCGCGCCGCCGCCCTTCTTGGGGGCTTCGACGATGGCGGCTTCCGTGGTGATCAGCAGGCCGGCGACCGAAGCCGCGTCCTGCAGCGCCGTCCGGACCACCTTGGCGGGGTCGATGACGCCGGCCTGGACCAGGTCGACGTACTCTTCCGTCTGGGCGTTGAAGCCGAAGGTGGCCGAGCCGTTTTCCAGGACCTTGCCGACCACGATCGAGCCTTCGACGCCGGCGTTCTCGGCGATCTGGCGGATCGGGGCCTGCAGGGCGCGGCGCACGATGGCGACGCCGGCTTCCTGGTCGTCGTTGTCACCCTTGAAGCCGTCCAGCACGCGGCTGGCCTTCAGCAGGGCGACGCCGCCGCCGGGGACAATGCCTTCTTCCACGGCCGCGCGGGTCGCGTTGAGGGCGTCGTCGACGCGGTCCTTCTTTTCCTTCACCTCGACTTCGGTCGAGCCGCCGACGCGGACCACCGCGACGCCGCCGGCCAGCTTGGCCAGGCGTTCCTGCAGCTTTTCCTTGTCGTAGTCCGAGGTGGTGTCCTCGATCTGCTTCTTGATCTGCGAGATGCGGCCTTCGATGCCGGCCTTGTCACCGGAGCCGTCGACGATGGTCGTGGCGTCCTTGGTGATGGTGCCCTTCTTGGCCTTGCCCAGCATGTCGAGGGCGACGTTCTCGAGCTTGATGCCGAGGTCTTCGCTGATCAGCTGGCCGCCGGTCAGGATGGCGATGTCTTCCAGCATCGCCTTGCGGCGATCGCCGAAGCCCGGCGCCTTGACCGCCGCGACCCGCAGGCCGCCGCGCAGCTTGTTGACCACCAGGGTGGCCAGGGCCTCGCCTTCGACGTCCTCGGCGATGATCAGCAGCGGACGGCCCGACTGGACCACCGCTTCCAGCACCGGCAGCAGGGGCTGCAGCGAGGAGAGCTTCTTTTCGAAGAGCAGGATGAGCGGCTCCTCGAGATCGGCCTCCATCTTCTCCGCGTTGGTGATGAAATAGGGCGACAGGTAGCCGCGGTCGAACTGCATGCCTTCGACGACGTCCAGCTCGGTTTCGGCCGTCTTGGCCTCTTCCACCGTGATGACGCCCTCGTTGCCGACTTTTTCCTTGGCGCGGGCAATCATCTCGCCGACTTCCAGGTCGCCGTTGGCGGAGATGGTGCCGACCTGGGCGATTTCCGCGTTGGTCGTGACCTTCTTGGCCGAGCCCTTGATCTCTTCGATCACCTTGGCGACGGCCTTGTCGACGCCGCGCTTCAGGTCCATCGGGTTCATGCCGGCGGCCACCGACTTCAGGCCCTCGACGACGATCGCCTGGGCCAGGACCGTGGCGGTCGTGGTGCCGTCACCGGCCTTGTCGTTGGTCTTGGAGGCGACTTCGCGGATCAGCTGGGCGCCGAGGTTCTCGAACTTGTCCGACAGCTCGATTTCCTTGGCGACCGACACGCCGTCCTTGGTCGAGCGCGGGGCGCCGAACGACTTTTCGATGACCACGTTGCGGCCCTTGGGGCCGAGGGTCACCTTCACCGCGTTGGCGAGGATGTTGACGCCGCGCAGCATGCGGTCGCGCGCGTCAGAGCCGAAATAGACGTCTTTCGCAGCCATGATGGGTTCTCTTTTTCTGGATAGGGAATGGAAAGGCGAAGGGAGTTCGGGCCGTTAGGCCTCGAGCACGCCCAGGATGTCGCTTTCCTTCATGATCAGCAGGTCCTTGCCGTCGAGCTTGACCTCGGTGCCAGACCACTTGCCGAACAGGATGCGGTCGCCGGCCTTCACGTCGAGGGCGACGTAGTCGCCGTCGTCGTCACGCACGCCAGGGCCAACGGCGATCACTTCGCCTTCCTGCGGCTTTTCCTTGGCGGTGTCGGGGATGATGATCCCGCCCTTGGTCTTCTCTTCTTCCTCGACGCGCTTGACGAGGACGCGATCTCCCAGAGGACGAAACGCCATGATGCTCTTTCTCCGTTCGAGACGGTTGGAATGGTAAGCCGCAGCGGTTCGGGGGGTGCGTGTTAGCAGTCGCATCCCCTGAGTGCTAACGACGGCTCCGAGGTAAGAACCGGCGCGTGCGGAGTCAAGCCGCGGCGCACGCAAACGCGGCCCGGAAGCCGCCCCGGTCCAACGCCGTCGAGTGCGGAGCCTTCAGTCCTTCGGCAGGGCGAAGGCGGTGAGGGTGTCGCTGGCCGCCGGCGTGCCCAGATAGGCGCCTCCGGTCGCGGTGATGGCGACGAACTGCCGGCCGTCCGCGCCGCGATAGCTGATCGGCGTGGCGTGGGCCGCGGCCTCCATCTTGACCGCCCACAACTCCTCGCCCGTCGCCGAGGCGAAGGCGCGGAAGCGGTTGTCGTCGGTGGCGCCGATGAACACCAGGCCGCCCGCGGTGGCGATGGAGCCGCCCGTTCCCGGCCGCCCGGTCCTGGAGATCGCCTCCGGCAGGTTGTCGCTGACGCCGAGCGGTACCTGCCAGGCGAGCTTGCCGGTGCTGAGGTCGACGGCGCTGAGCCGGCCCCACGGCGGCTTCTGGCACATGAGGCGGGTTCCGGGCTGCATGAAGCGGGCGTCCAGCGGTCCCCGGCGATAGGCCTGAGGAGCGCCTTCCGGCGCCTTCACCAGCGCGCTGACCTGGCCGAAGTCGTTGGTGTTGACGAAGTAGTAGCTGCGGGTGGGGTCGAAGGACGCGCCGCCCCAGTTGCTGCCGCCCTCGGTGCCGGGGAACATCACCGCCGGCTTGTCGAGCGGCACCGGCTGGAAGACCACATGGCCGCCGATCTGGTTGTCGGCGATCCACTTCTCGCACCAGGCCTTCAGCTCCGGCGTCAGGTCGGCGACATCGGTCTTCGGATCGAAGGACTGCCTGGCCAGCGGCGGGGTGATGATCGGGAAGGGCTGGGTCGGCGCGGCCTGTTCGCCGGGTACGTTGCTGGCCGGCACGGCGCGGTATTCGATCGGCAGGATCGGCTTGCCGGTGGTGCGGTCCAGCACGAACAGCTGGGCGTGCTTGGAGGTGACGGCCACGGCGGGGACGGTCTTCCCGCCGACCTTGGCGTCGAACAGCAGCGGCGCCGATTCAAGGTCGATGTCCCAGATGTCGTGGCGCACGACCTGGAAGTGCCAGAGGTATTTGCCGGTCTTCGCGTCCGCGGCCACCAGGGAGGTGCCGAACAGGTTGTCACCGGGGCGGTCACCGCCGTAGCGATCGAAGGTCGGTCCCGCGAAGGGCATGTAGACCACGCCCCGCTTCTCATCGACGGTCATGAAGCCCCAGACATTGACCCCCGAACGGTCCGCGTCGCTGCCTTCGGCCCAGGTGCCGTGACCCGGTTGGCCGGGGCGCGGGATCGAGTTGAAAGACCAGACCAGCTTACCGGTCCGGGCGTCCCAGGCTCGGACGTCGCCGGCCGGACCCTTGACCGGGAACTCCTGAACCGAGGAGCCGGTGATGACCAGGTCGCCGTAGACAATTGGCGGCGAGGTCATGCCGTAGGGCGCCTGGTCGTAGCCGCGCATGACGTCGGGCGTGCGCAGATTGAC
>JAEYTM010000259.1 GCA_023434015.1 Pseudomonadota bacterium
CTCGGCCGGCGCCGGCGCCGACTACCTCAACGGCAACGCCGGCGACGACCGGCTGGACGGCGGGGCCGGGAACGACACCGCCCAGGGAGGCCGCGGCGACGACCTCGTCGGCGGCGGCGACGGCGACGACCGGGTCTTCGGCGACCTCGGCGCCGACACCCTTTCCGGCGGTCCTGGCGCCGACACCCTGGCCGGCGGCCTCGGCGCCGACGTCTTCCAGGTCTTCGCCGGGGCCGGGACCGACCTTGTCCTCGACTTCAGCGCCGCCGAGGGCGACCGCGTCCAGCTGCTCCCCGGCGCCGCCTGGACCGCCAGCCAGGCCGGCGCCGACACGGTGATCGCGCTCGCCGACGCCCGGCTGGTCCTGCAGAACGTCCAGCTCACCGGCCTGCCCGACGGCTGGATCTTCGCGGCCTGACCCCGCCCGCCCGCCGCTCTCCTGCCGCGTCCGCGCGGGAACGCTCGTCGCCCTCCGGCCGCTTCTAGGGGGAGAGAAAAGGAGACCGACATGTCCATGACCTGGGATTCCGCCGACCCGGCCGCCATCGACCACGCCATCCCGCCGCCGGCCGAGGCCGCCGAAGTCCACCAGGAAGACCTGCTCGACGAGGCCCTGCAGGAGACCTTCCCGGCCAGCGACCCGGTCAGCGTGGCGCGGATCACCTGACCGCGCGCACGCCGCCCCCCTCGCCGCCCCTCGTCGACCGAGGCCGCCGCTAGCCGCCCGGGTGCAGGCCCGGCGCTTCCTGGCCGGTGCGGGCGACATATTCCGTATAGCCGCCGTCGTACTGGCTGATCCCCTCGGGCGTCAGCTCGAGCACCCGGTTGGACAGCGCCCCCAGGAAGTGGCGGTCGTGGGAGACGAACAGCATCGTCCCCTCGAAATTGGCCAGGGCCGCGACCAGCATCTCCTTGGTCGCCATGTCGAGGTGGTTGGTCGGCTCGTCCAGCACCAGCAGGTTCGGCGGATCGAACAGCATCTTGGCCATCACCAGCCGCGCCTTCTCCCCGCCCGACAGCACCCGGCAGGGCTTCTCGACGTCGTCGCCCGAGAAGCCGAAGCATCCCGCCAGCGTCCGCAGCGCCCCTTGGCCGGCCTGCGGGAACGACCCGTCCAGCGACTCGAAGATGGTCTCCTCGCCGTCCAGCAGGTCCATCGAGTGCTGGGCGAAATAGCCCATCTTTACGCTCGCCCCGACGCTCACCACGCCCTGGTCCGGCTTGGTCGCCCCGGCCACCAGCTTCAGCAGCGTCGATTTGCCGGCCCCGTTGGCCCCCAGCACGCACCAGCGCTCCTTGCGCCGCACCAGGAAGTCCAGCCCCTGGTAGATCGGCTGGTCGCCATAGCCCTTGTGCACGTCCCGCAGGCTGATCACGTCGTCGCCGGAGCGCGGCGGGCTGCGGAACTCGAACTGCACCGACTGCCGGCGGCGCGGCGCCTCGACGCGCTCGATCTTGTCGAGCTTCTTCACCCGGCTCTGCACCTGGGCGGCGTGGCTGGCCCGCGCCTTGAAGCGCTCGATGAACTTGATCTCCTTGGCCAGCATCGCCTGCTGGCGCTCGTACTGCGCCTGCCGCTGCTGCTCGCCCAGCGCCCGCTGCTGCTCGTAGAAGTCGAGGTCGCCCGAGTAGGTGATCAGCGACCCGCCGTCGATCTCCACCACCTTGCCGACGATGCGGTTCATGAAGGCGCGGTCGTGCGAGGTCATCAGCAGCGCGCCCTCGTAGTCCTTCAGGAAGCCCTCCAGCCAGATCAGGCTTTCCAGATCCAGGTGGTTGCTGGGCTCGTCCAGCAGCATGGCGGACGGCCGCATCAGCAGGATGCGGGCCAGGGCCACGCGCATCTTCCAGCCGCCCGACAGCAGGCCGACGTCGCCGTCCATGCGCGCCTGGCTGAAGCTCAGCCCCGCCAGCACCTCGCGCGCCCGCGCCTCCAGCGCATAGCCGTCCAGCTCCTCGAACCGCTCCTGCACCTCGCCATAGCGGGTGATGACCGCGTCCAGCGCCTCGGCCCCCTCGGGCGCCAGCATGGCCGGATCGACCATCGCCGCCTCCAGCTCGGCCATCTCGGCGGCCAGGGCGCTGACCGGACCGACCCCGTCCATCACCGCGGCGACCGCGCTCTGGCCGGACATCTCCCCGACGTCCTGGCTGAAGTAGCCGATGGTGGTGCCGGGATCGATCGCCACCACCCCGTCGTCGGGCGCCTCCTGGCCGGTGATCATCCGGAACAGGGTGGTCTTCCCCGCCCCGTTCGGCCCGACCAGCCCGACCTTCTCCCCCTTCTGGAGGCCCATCGACGCCTCGATGAACAGGATCTGGTGGCCGTTCTGCTTGGAGATATTGTCGAGGCGGATCATCGGCCGGTCTGCTAGCCCGCTGCGCGCCATAAGGCCAGGGGCAGCGGCGTGGGGGCGGGCGGCGGCGGTGGGTCGGTTCAGCCCGCCGGCCGATCGATGACGCCGGCGTCGATGAGCGGGGCCGCGTCGATTTCCGCAGCGTCGAGTATCTGGCTGAGCCGCTCCAGAGCCGCCAGGATCATCGCCTGCTCCCAGGCCGGCAGCGCCTCGAAACCGTCGCGGAAGCGGGTCTGGAGCAGGTCCGGCGCAGCTTCCAGCGCGGCGCGGCCTTCGTCGGTGGGCCGCAGCAGAATCTGTCGGCGGTCACGGTCATTCCGGTGACGGGTCGCCAGCCCGGCCAGGACCAGGCGATCGACGATGTTGGTCACCGTCGGCTGCCCGAACTGGAGAGAGGCGGCCACTGCGCCGGGCGTGGTCTCGCCGCGGCGGTCGATCTCCTGAAGCACCAGCAACTGGGACGGCGTCAGGCCGGTCGTGGCCGCCAGCTTGCGGCCCCCCAGGTCGGCCGCCCGCAGGATCCGCCGAATGGCGCGCAGGGCTGTGTTGGTGATCTGCGCTTCCATGGCTGACAGGTAACCAACCTCGCCGCCCATCGCCAACGCTATTTTAGTTCGGATTTCGAAGCATTTGCGGCGTCAAGATCAACGGCTTCACAATAAGATGTGGCCGGAAAATTTGAGGAATCTGGCCGATGGTCATATGTTTTCGCTGTCCTCATGGCGGCGACGCGCCCGCCCGAGGCGCATGGAAACTTCAGGAAGCGAAATAATTAGCACCCAAGCTTCATGGACCTGCGGCTCCGGTCTCCGCGCGCATGCTTCGGGGTCAGAGGATCGAACGCAGGCCGAACGGCTGCGCGCACCGCGCCCCGAGGACGGCCCCGCGGTCTCCCGCCTGATCCACGATTGCCCGCCGCTCGACCGCAACTCGGCCTACTGCCACCTCGTGCAGTGCACGCACTTCGCGGACACCTGCGTCCTGGCCGAGCGGGAGGGACGGGTCGTGGGCTGGCTGTCGGCCCACCGGCCGCCATCCGCGCCCGAGCAGATTTTCGTGTGGCAGGTCGCCGTGCATCCGGGCGCGCGGGGCGCCGGCCTGGGGAGGCGGATGATCGAGGCCCTGCTGGCCCGGCCGTCGGCCTGGAACGCGACGGTCCTGACCGCCAGCATCACCGAGGACAACAGCGCCTCGTGGCGCCTGTTCACAGCCTTCGCCGAAGACCGCGGCCTTGAGCTGCGCCGGACGAAGCTGTTTGACCGCGAAGCCCATTTCGCCGGGGCGCACGACACCGAATGGCAGGCCGCGATCGGCCCCCTGCCGCCCTGGCCCTGATTTCAGAATCCACGACCAAAGGAGGACGCATGACCGTCCAACTCCGCCCCGCGCCGACCGGCGGGCCGTCAGACATCGCCATCTACGACCGGATGGAATCGCAGGTCCGCACCTATTCGCGCGCGATGCCGCGTCAGTTCGGGCGGGCGGCGGGACCGTGGATGTATGACGACCGTGGCGGGCGCTACCTGGACTTCCTCTCCGGCTGCGCGAGCCTCAACTACGGCCACAACCATCCGGTTCTGAAACAGGCGCTGCTCGACTACCTCGCCGCGGATGGGATCGCCCTGGGTCTCGACCTCCACACCGAGGCCAAGGCGGCCTTCCTGCGCGCGCTGGAGGAGTTGATCCTCGCCCCGCGCGATCTCGACTACCGCGTGATGTTCACCGGCCCGACCGGCACCAACGCCGTCGAGGCGGCCTTGAAGCTCGCCCGCAAGATCACCGGACGGCAGCACGTGATCGCCTTCACCAACGGCTTCCACGGCATGACCCTCGGCGCCCTGGCCTGCACCGGCAACGCCGGAAAGCGCAGCGGCGCGGGGATCCCGCTCTCCCACGTGAGCCACGAGCCCTACGACGGCTACTATGGCCCGGACGTCGACACGGCTGCGATGCTCGACCAGCGGCTCAGCGACCCCTCCAGCGGCCTCGACGCCCCGGCGGCGATCCTGCTCGAGACCGTGCAGGGGGAAGGCGGCCTGAACGTCGCCTCGGACGCGTGGCTGCGCGCGATCGCCGATGTCGCCCGGCGCCGCGGCGCCCTGCTGATCGTCGATGACATCCAGGCCGGCTGCGGCCGCACCGGCTCCTTCTTCAGCTTCGAGGACGCCGGCCTCACGCCGGACATCGTCACCCTGTCCAAGTCCCTGTCCGGAATGGGCCTGCCCATGGCCGTCACCCTGCTGCGGCCGGAACTCGACCAGTGGGCCCCGGGCGAACACAACGGCACCTTCCGCGGCAACAGCCACGCCTTCGTCACCGCCACGGCGACCCTGCGCCATTTCTGGAGCGACGCGCGGCTGCAGGAGGACGTGCGCCGCAAGGGCGACGAACTCGAGCGCAGGTTGGCCGCCCTGGCCGCCGACTTCGGCCTGTCGGCCCGCGGCCGCGGCATGATGCGGGGGCTCGACGTCGGCTCCGGCGAGGTCGCCGCCCAGATCACCAGCGCCGCCTTCGTGCGCGGCCTGATCATCGAGACGAGCGGCCCGAACGACGAGGTCGTCAAGGTGCTCGCCCCGCTCGTCATCGCCGACGACCTGCTGACGCACGGCCTCGACCTGCTCGAGGCCTGTGTCCGCGAAGTCCTCGGCCGTCACTACGTCGTCGCGGCGGAATAGGAGACCCGCATGATCATCCGGAAATACAAGGCCGCCCGCGCCACCGAGCGTCGCGTGGACAGCCAGGGGTGGGAGAGCGTCCGCCTGCTGCTGAAGGACGACGGCATGGGCTTCTCCTTCCACATCACCACGATGTACGCCGGCGAGGAGCTGACCATGCATTACCGCAACCACCTGGAGGCGGTGTTCGTGATCCGTGGCGAGGGGGAGATCGAGGACCTCGCGACGGGAGAGATCCACGAACTGAAATCCGGCACGCTTTACGCGCTCAACGCCAACGACCGCCATGTCGTGCGGCCGAGGACGGATCTGGTGACGGCCTGCGTGTTCAATCCGCCCGTCACCGGCCGCGAGGTTCACGACGAGACCGGCGCCTATCCGGCCG
>JAEYTM010000263.1 GCA_023434015.1 Pseudomonadota bacterium
GCGCTGTTCAAGAGCGCCAACGACCTCCGCTGCCTGGGCGCCGGCCCGCGCGCGGGCCGGGGCGAACTGGCGCTGCCCGAGAACGAGCCCGGCAGCTCGATCATGCCGGGCAAGGTGAACCCGACCCAGGCCGAGGCCCTGACCATGGTCTGCGCCCACATCATGGGCAACCAGACCGCCATCGCCTTCGCCGGCAGCCAGGGTCATTTCGAGCTGAACGTCTTCAACCCGGTGATGGCCTACAACTTCCTGCAGTCCTGCCGCCTGCTGGCCGACGCGGCCATCAGCTTCACCGACAACATGGTCGCCGGAACCGAGGCGCGCGAGGACAACATCAAGCACAACCTGGAACGGTCGCTGATGCTGGTCACCGCCCTGAACGGCAAGCTGGGCTACGACAACTGCGCCAAGATCGCCAAGGCGGCGCACAAGAACGGCACCACCCTGCGCGAGGAGGCCGTCGGCGGCGGCTACCTGACGAACGAGGAGTTCGACGAGTGGGTGCGGCCGGAGAAGATGATCAGCCCCGGCTGACAGCCCTCTCAACCCGCGGCAGGCGGGCTATTCGGCCGCGTAGACCACCGGATGCGTGTGGGCCCACAGATGGGCCCGGTAGGTCTCGAAGCACTGCTCGCCGCAGACCAGCCGCATGATCGCGCCTTCGGCGATGTATTTCGCGCAGGCCGGGTCGGCCTCGACCAGCGGGATCAGCGCCTCGGCGTTCCAGGCCTTGGAATGCTCGACGTCCAGATGGGCGTGGAGGACGAAATACTTGCGCTGCTCCGGCGGACAGCCGAGGCGCTTGAGTCCCTCGGCGACCGCGCCGACGCGGGTCGGGGCGGTCAGCTCGACCACACCCAGGGCGCCGATCGACTGATAGGTGTAGCGCCGGGTGGTCGCCAGGGCGGTCATGGTGTTGGCCAGGCACAGCGACTGCCAGCAGGTGCCCTCGATGGTCGGATCGAGCCGCAGACCCTGGACCGTCCGATCGAGCATCGGGCCATGCATGCCGCCGATATGGCCGCGGCCCATCTCGTCCCAGTAGTTGCGGGCCAGCTCCAGCTTCGGCCGGGCCGGCAGCTTCACCTGGGTATAGGCGACGAGATCGTCGAAACCCGCCTCGCCGGCCGCCTCCTGGGTGAGGAACCAGCGGAGCTGTTCCAGGGTGGCCTCGGTCTCCAGCCAGGCGAACAGCGGATCCCACTGGCCAGGCCCGGAATCCTTGAGGGCCTCGAACCAGGCGATGAAGCCTTCCGGATCGGTGGGGACATCGGCGACCATGGGCGCGACATGCGCGCGGAACGCCTCAACGAAGGCGCCCTCCAGCCGCAGCATCCGCTGATCCTGGTTGAGGTCCGCGGCCCAGTCCGGCGTCGGGGTCGCGACGGCCAGCCGGCGGTGATTCCAGCGCGCGATCCCCTTGTGCAGCGCCTCGGCGTCCGGAAATTCGGGCGTGAAGACGCCCAGACGTGAAAATTCCAATCCTGCAAGCATGCGACACTCCCTGGCTGGCAGGAGCGCATGGGGGGCCGAGAGGTTCCTGTGTCGGGCTTACGACCGACGGGCGACGGCGAAGTCGGCGAGATCCTCCAGGGCCGGCCGCCAGCTGTTGCCCGCACCGAACCCGGCGAGCGCGGCCTTGGCGCTCTCGGCATAGCCGCGCGCGAGGTCGAGGGTGGCGTCCAGGGCGCCGGTCTCGCGCATCAGGCCGACCGCGCGGTCGAGATCGGCGTCGGTCTGTTCCCGCCGATCGACGGTGCGAACCCAGAATTCGCGCTCCGACGGACCGGAGCGGGCCATGGCCAGCAGCAGCGGCAGGGTCGCCTTGCCTTCGCGGAAGTCGTCGCCCGGGTTCTTGCCGAGGGTGGCGCTGTCGCCGGAATAATCGAGGGCGTCGTCGACCAGCTGGAAGGCGAGCCCCAGGTCCTGGCCGTACTGGCGCAGCGCGCGGCAGCGCTCAGGCGGAGCGCCGGCCGAGACCGCCCCGGCCTCGGCGGCGGCGGCGAACAGCTCGGCGGTCTTGGCCTTGATGATCTCGAGATAGAGCTCCTGCGACAGGTCCATGTCGTGGGCGCGGGTGAGCTGCAGCACCTCGCCTTCGGCGATCACCCGGCTGGCGCGGGCGAGGATCTCCAGCGCCGGCATCGAGCCGGCCCCGACCATCAGCTCGAAGGCGCGGGCGAACAGGAAGTCGCCGACCAGCACGCTGGAGGGCGCGCCCCAGATCAGGTGGGCCGCGACCCGGCCACGCCGCAGTTCCGAGGAATCCACCACGTCGTCATGCAGCAGGGTGGCGGTGTGGATGAACTCCACCGCCGCGGCCAGCTTCAGGCAGGCGTCGTCCTCCGCGCCCGCCAGCCGCGCGCAGGCGACGGTCAGCAGCGGCCGCAGCCGCTTGGCGGAGCCGGCGATGAGGTGGTCGGCGAGGGCCGGAATCACCGGGACCGGCGAGTCCATGTGCCGGCGGATCAGCTGGTCTACGGCGGCCATGTCGGGCGCGGCGAGGGCGAACAGCGCGTCCACCGACGGCGGCTTCTCGGCGATGGCCATGCGGGCATCCACGCGAATACTCAAGCTCCTGGAGGGCAAGGGGGACGCTCAGGCAGGCGGCCGCCGTTTGCCGGGACAATGGTGACGCGATAGGGCACGGTCAAGCGACCCCCGCGCGCACGCGTTCAAGCATACACCAGGCCATACGTGAATGGATGAGATCACCGAAGACCGCGTGCTGGGCGGCCTTGTGCGGCTGCGCCAGAGCGCGCGGGGTTATCGCGCCGGCCTGGACGCGGCCCTGCTGGCGGCGGCCTGCGACGCGGCCGACGGCGCGCGGGTGCTGGATGCCGGTTGCGGGCCCGGCGGAGCTC
>JAEYTM010000268.1 GCA_023434015.1 Pseudomonadota bacterium
ACCGGGGCCGGCGCGGTGGCGGCGGTGCGGACGTCGGCCGGAATAGTCCCGTCGGCCACCGTGCCGATGCCGGCCGAGGTGGTCGGGGTCAGCGTCGCCGCGCCCGCGGCCGCGCCGTTGGCGTGCAGCACATAGGCGGTGATGGCGGCGTAGGTGGCGTCATCCAGCGTGCGGCCGCGCCCCGGCGGCATGGTGTTGCGGATCTTGCTGAACAGCTGGTCCGTGGTGCGTTCGCGCCAGGCGTTGATGAACGAGCGTCCGGCCAGCGGCATGGCGTCGTTGGAGCCGGCCAGGTCCGGCATGTGGCAGATCGCGCAGTTCTCGTTATAGGCCTGACGGCCCGTCTCCACCTGCGCCTGGGTGAAGAGGCCCGTGCCCTGGCCCATCGCCGGGGCGGCCATCGCGCCCAGTACGGCGGCCGCGCCGAGCATCCAGCCTGTTTTCCTGTTCATTCGGATCATCCCCCGATCTTCTTTTTTCAGCGCTTCGGCGTGTCGAGTTGCGGCAGGAACCAGTGACCCTGCTGGGGCACGCCCTGGGCGACCGTCTCGTGCGCCGGCAGCAGCCAGCCCCAGACCGTGCCGCGCGGACCCCAGTGGTAGCCGGGCGGCGCCATCACGGCGTCGATCTGGATGTAGAGCCGCCCTGTGCGCAGCGCGGCCTGCTGGGCGCGGTTCAGCCGCAGCGTTCCGCTGACCTCGCCGCTGGTCGACTGGGTCACCGTCAGGTCCGCCGACTTCTTGCCGGGGACGGCGATGTGCGGGCTCTCCATCAGCATCGCGCGGGTGGCGTTCGACAGCAGGCCGTCGAAGTTCCCGGTAACTGTCAGGACGCCGCCCTCGAAGCTGGCGCGGGCCTTGCCCTGGCCGCCGATGAAGGCCTTGGTTTCATCGTCCACCGGCATGGGCCGCAGCTCGGTCTGATAGTCCGCTGCGACCGCCGGGGCGGCCACCGCCAGGGCGGCGAGCAGCGCCAGGACGGCGGGAGTTCGCTGGTTGTGCATCGGTCGTTCTTTCCCTCCCCGGAATTTCGAGACCCGGTCTGTTTCTTGGATTTGTGCCCAGGCGCGCGTATGCCGCCCTGAACGCGAGATCAGTCTGCTGGACGTGGGAAGCGGCCTTGGGCCGCAGTCAAATGGCCGCGCGGCGTCAACCGCCGCGTCGCGCCCAGATCCATAACGTTCCTCGCCTTTTCGCCGGTAGCCCGGTTCTGCGAACCAAGCTGTCGCTGTTCCGGCGAGGTGTCAACGCAACTGTATACGGTTTCCGGGTCAGCCTTTACCGGCCGGCCGGCGAGGCGCGCGGCGACGGGATTGCCGCGCCGCCGTCCTGCCGGCGCGTTACAGCGCTTTTCTCAGTGTTTCCCGCGCTTCGGCAGCAGGTGCACGACGCCGACGATCAGGGCGCCGACGGCCAGGCCGACCAGGGCCGACGCCGCTGCGAACGCCGCCCAGCCGGCGCCGCCGCCGACGCCCGGAATCTGCCCGGCCCAGTGCGACAGGCCTTCGATCCAGTGCGGCACGGGCGTCAGGTGGTAGGTCTCTAGCCCGTGGACGATGATCCCGCCGCCGACCCACAGCATGGCGGCCGTGCCGATCTTGCTCAGGGCGTCGAGGGTCACCGGCATGCCGCGCACCAGGCCGCGCCCCAGACCGCGCAGCGCCCGGCTGCGGCGGCGGGCGAGCCGCAGGCCGATGTCGTCCATCTTCACGATCAGCGCCACCACCCCGTAGACGCCGACGGTCATCGCCAGGCCCACCAGCGCCAGCGCCCCGGCCTGCAGCGCCAGCGGCCGGTCGGCGAGTTCGGCCAGGGCGATGGCCATGATCTCACCCGACAGGATCAGGTCGGTGCGGATCGCGCCGGAAACCTTCTCCCGCTCCAGGGTCTCGGAACTCTGGGCGAGTGCCTCAAACGCCTCGGCCTCGGCGTGCGGGCGGAAGGCCTCGATGATCTTCTCGACAGCCTCGAAGCACAGGTAGGAGCCGCCGAGCATCAGGATCGGCGTCACCGCCCACGGCGCGAAGGCGCTGAGCAGCAGGGCGCCCGGCAGCAGGAAGACGAACTTGTTGCGCAGCGAGCCCAGCGCAATCTTGCCGACGATCGGCAGCTCGCGCTGCGGCGAGAAGCCCATGGCGTAGCCCGGCGTCACCGCCGCGTCATCGACCACCACCCCGACCGCCTTGGAGCCGGCCTTGCCCGCCGCCCCGGCGACATCGTCGAGCGAGGCGGCGGCGAGCTTGGCGATGGCGGCCACGTCGTCGAGCAGCGCGACCAGACCTGACGCCATGCTCTAGCCTCGCTGCCGGGGAGAAGGGGGAGGGCCGCTCAGGAGAGCCGCACCTCGGCGACCTTGTCCTGATAATCGTCCTTGGGGTCCTTGCCGAGCAGCATCTTAACCCCGGCGAACAGGCTGTGCTCATTCAGCCAGATCTGCGCCCGGCCGGGTTCGAAGCGCAACAGCTGCAGGTTGGGGTCGTCCTTGCCGCCTTCGTACCAGGCGGCGACGAAGGGATTCCACAGCCGCTCGATCATCGCCCGGTCGTTGTCGGCGACCAGCTCGCCCTCGACGGCGGCGAACAGGTCGTGGTCCTTGGCGGAGAAGTTGATCGCCGCCGGCCCGCGCGGGCCGAGAGCCTCGACCAGGTCGGTGTCCTTGGCGGTGAAGATCCAGATGGGGCCGCCTTCGTCGCCCTCGATCTGGGCGGTCATCGGCTGGCCCATGCCGCCCTCGACGCCGCTCAGGCTCAGCATCACCGTGCGGTCGGACTTCAGCGCCTTCCAGAACTTGGCTTCGAGTTCGGCGGGGGTGGTCATGGCGGTCTCCTGAAAGGGGTTCCAGCCGCCAACGCCTCGGCGCAGCGCGCGTTCCAGCTCAGACCCGCTGGTATTCCATCAGCGAGCGGTCGGGCAGCCGGCCACGCAATGCCGCCCAGACCCCGGCCTCGTCGTACCAGTTCTCGATCTCAGCCTCGCCGCGCAGGGCCCAGCGGGTCGCCGCCGCGCCCGTTCCGGCGCCGAACGGCAGGCGCTCGCCGGGATGGCGGCTGGCCCGCAACCTCAGCGCCTTGCCGGTCTGCGGGTGAAACAGCGGCCCGGCCAAGGCGGCGGTGTTCCAGTGGGTCAGGGGCGCGGCGCCGGCCGCCGCGGACAGCCGCCCGGCATGGGTCTCCACAAGCACCCCGTCCGGCGTCAGGCGCGCGCTCACCCGCTCGCGCTTGCCGTTGCTGACGGTGGTGGTGTCCAGCTCGGCGAAGCGGTCGCCCCGCCAGACCTCCCGCGCCTGGTGGGCGTAGCGGAACACCGGCACGGGTCCGATGCGGATCGTCAGCGCCACCTCGGTCGCCGCCGTCAGCATGCCCCCGGCGCGGGTGAAGCGGATCTCGTGCTCGCCTACCTGCACGCCGTTGCGGAAGGCGGCGAAGCTCAGCCGCCCGTCCGGCGGCGTCTTGGCCCAGGCGGCGGGTGATCGGGCGGCCTTCGGACATGGCGGCGTCTCCGGCTGATGCCGCAACTACGCGCCGGCGGGCCTCGCGGATGTCCGGCCCGGCGTTATTCGGGTCAGAGCGCCCCGTCCGCCGCCGCGTGCAGGAAGTCCGCCGTATCGCGCAGCACTGGCGCCCGCAGGCTCACCGGCCAGGCCAGGGCCAGCACCGGTTCGGCATGGCCCAGCCCGGGATAGACCCGGGTCCTCACCGGCGCGCCCAGTTCGGTCAGCCGGGCGGCCAGCCGCTCGGTGTTGCCCGGCTTCACAACATCGTCCCGGCCGCCGGTGGCCAGGAGGGCGGGCGGCGCGCCAGCCTTGGCGTGGCGGATCGGCTGGGTGGCGGCGATATCGGTCGCGTCGCCGAAGGTGCGCTGGGCTGCGCCCGGGCTGAGCGGCAGGAAGTCGTAGGGTCCGGCCAGGCCCGCCCAGCCGGCGACCGGATGGGGCGCCCCGGCCTCGGCCAGCCATCGCCCGTCCAGCGCCAGCATGGCGGCGTTGTAGGCCCCCGCGGAATGGCCGCACAGCACCACCTTGCGCCCGTCGCCGCCGTATTCGGC